>NZ_JAAIXZ010000004.1:410299-664241 GCF_010894435.1 Pyxidicoccus trucidator
CAGCGGGACACGGTGAAGCTGCCGGCGGGCGTGGCGGAGGACGAGGAGTCGCTGGTGCGCCACTCGGCGGTGGTGCTGCACATGGCGCAGGTGCGGGAGAGCGAGGCCTACCTGCGCGAGTCGCTGACGCGGGACGGAGAGACGCGCCGCACGCGCTTCAAGGCGCCCAACAGCAACACGCCGGTGACGCTGCCGGGCACGGTGCGGCACGCGGGCAAGGGCGCGGTGCTGGCCAGCCTTCCGCCGGGGCAGTGGACGTACGCGTGGATTCGGGACGGCGCGTATGCGGCGGCGGCCATGGCCACGCTGGGGATGAACAGCGACGCGAAGGATGCGCTGGCGTACTACCTCAACGCGGACAGCGGCCGGTTCCGCGACTGGCGCGAGCTGCAGTCGTACAGCATGCCGCCGTACATCATCACGTTGACGCGCTACCACGGCTTCGGAGTGGAGGAGACGGACTTCAACGAGTCGGGCCCCAACCTGGAGTTCGACGGCTTCGGCCTGTTCCTCTGGTCGCTGCGGCACTACGAGCGCACCACGGGGGACACGACGCTGGTGGACCAGCACTGGGACACGGTGTCGACGAAGGTGGCGGACGCGCTGGTGGCGCTCATCGACCCGGCGACGGGGCTCATCCGCGCGGACTCGTCCATCTGGGAGACGCACTGGAACGGGCGGCAGCGCTCCTGGGCGTACACCAGCCTCACGGCGGCGCGCGGCCTGTGTGACGCGGCGGTGCTGGCGGAGCGCCAGGGTGACGCGGACCGCGCGCTGCGCTACCGCAACGCGGGCGAGTCCATTCGCCGGGCCATGGCGGAGAAGCTGACGGACGCCAACTACGCGCTGGCCTCGAACCTGGAGGAGCTGAAGGTGGGCCGTGGCTACTGGGACGCGGCGGTGTTCGACGCGTTCGCCTTCGGCCTGTTCGACCCGGCGGGGAAGATTTCGAAGGCCACGCTGCGCGCGCTCGACTTGCGGCTGTCCTCGCCGGCGGGAGCGGGCTGGCAGCGCAATGACGACAGGTATGACCACTCGGGTGGCGCGGACGTGAGCCCGTGGGGCAGCGAGTACGACAGCGCCGAGTGGGTCATCGTCAGCCTGCGGGGCGCGGTGGCATCGCGGCTGGCTGGGGATTCGGCGCGGGCGGACCGGGTGCTCAACTGGGTGAAGGACCAGTCGCTGAAGAACTACCTGGCGGTGGCGGAGACGTACGACGAGAACAACGGCACGTACAAGTTCAACTCCCCCATGGTGGGCTTCGGCGCGGGAGCGTACGCGCTGGCACTGGCGCAGCGGGCGGACGCGACGGAGGACCCGGCGTGTGGCGCGTACTTCGACGAGAGCACGCTGACGAAGGAGCCGGACGCGGGCACGCTGGATGCGGGCACGCAGGAGCCGGACGCCGGCACGCAGCAGCCGGACGCGGGCACGTCGACCGACGGTGATGGAGACGTGGGCGGCGGTGGCTGCAACACGACGGGGCCGGGCGCGATGGCCATGTGGCTGCTCGTGGCCTTCTCGGGGCTCGTCCTGGCGCTGCGCCGCCGCGGCACCTGAGCTTCCTCAGCGTCCTGGGGCCCGCGTGGGCGACACCGCGCGGGCCGCCAGCATCCCCTCTCTACATGGGGAGGCTGCAGGGGAGTCCCCTGTAGGTGATGGCGGAGACGGCGCCAGTGGCATCCACCGCGTAGGCCTCCACCCTGAGGGACCAGAAGTACTCCTCCCCGCGGTTGCCGGTGCGCGGGCAGTAGAAGTACTCGGTGCTGGAGCCCGTGTACCAACCGCTGATGATGGTGGAGCCGTCCCAGGCGCGCTGCTCGGTGCTCTGCCAGTAGTAGGTGAAGGGCGGAGTGCCGGCGCTGACGGTGTTCGTGAAGTAGGTGTCTCCCGTAATGGGGTTACGGCTGGGCAACGACAGGGAGGACGTCAGCGACTGCTCCATGGAGGCGTACTCGGGAGCGGAGCCCTCTTCCAGCTCCGGAGCACCACACGCGAGCAGCGACGCACCGAACACGAACAGGAGCGCCTTGCGGGACTGACGGGACACGGCCTTCACCATGGTGGGTTCTCCTGGAGGAAGCGGCGGAGCACGGCGCCGTGGCGGCAGCTCGGGCGGCCAAGCCGGTAATGTCTCACACCTGCTGCCCGGGGTTCGACGCCCCACCAGGTGAGGACGCCTCGAAGGACGTCACACCCGGCCCGTCTCATTCGAGCGTGCGGAGACAGGCGTCGCGCTTCCGTCGAATCGCTGCCCGATACACCCGGGGGCTTGAAGGTCGCTACACGCGCTCCCGTCGTTCAGCCGATGGCGTCGCGCGTCCACTCTTCGCGGCCGTAGCGCTCGGCGACGAGCGCCTCTGCTCGGGCACGAACATGAGGCGCGAGCGGGGCAGGGGACAGCGTCACGCCGAGGCGCTCCGTGAAGCCCTGCACGAGCGCCTCGCCGGCCTCGGCATGGCTCACCTCTCGTCCGGCAGCCTCCGTCAGGTCCATCATGGCCCCGCGCAGTCGCTCCGGCGTCAGTCCGAACAGGCGGGCATGCAGCGCGTAGTCCGTCGCGAGTGGCAGGGCGCCGTGCTGCAGGAAGGCACCGCGTTGCCGCCGCTGCGCGCTGCCCACGAGCTTCCGTCCGGCCACCTTCAATTCCTTGAGGGCGGGCGTGAGGAAGCACGCGCCATTCGCCGGGCTGCGCTCGGGGCGCGAGGGCTCCAACTCGGCATGGACTCCGAAGCGGCGGGTCAGCCCTGCGGCGATGGCCTCCGACAGCAGCGTGTAGTTCTGCTCGATGCTGTCGGTGAAGGGCGGGGCGACACGGGCCACGAAGCTGTACGTCAGCTCACCGTGGTGCAGCACGCCCGAGCCACCTGTCACCCGGCGGACCAATTCGAGCCCCTGCTCCTGAGCCGCGTTGGCGTCGACACTGGCGTAAGCCTGCGTGCGCCCGAGGCTAAGGCACCCGGGGCGGAAGACATAGAGGCGCAGGGTGGGGACGAAGTCCTCCCGCGCGGTGGCGTCATCGAGCAGTGCCTCATCGAGCGCCATCTGCCAGGCCCCAGAGGACTCCTCGATGGGCTCGATGACGTTCCACGCGATGGGGGCTGAGGACGATGAGGACGCAGGCATGGCGCCATCCTCTCCAGTTGGTCCTGGAACGCAATGGCCCGATGCGCCCCTCCCGGTAGCACAGGAAAGCCGGAATCGAGGGGGGCTCCCGGGCGTCGAGTGCACCCTCGTGGCTCGCCCCGGAGCCGAGACGCTGGAAGGAACGTCCGTTCCACAAGGCGGCGCGCCCCGGCGAGGAGAGGCCGGAAGGAACGTTCGTTCCACGAAGCAGCCCGTCCTGATGCGGAGGGGGCCGGAAGGAACGTTCGTTCCACGAAGCAGCCCGTCCTGATGCGGAGGGGCCCGGAAGGAACGTTCGTTCCACGAGGCAGCCTGTCCTGACGGTGGGAGGCCGGAAGGAACGTTCGTTCCACGAGGCAGCTCGCCCTGACGGTGGGAGGCCGGAAGGAACGTTCGTTCCACGAAGCGGCGCGTCCTGACGCGGGGACGCCGGAAGGAACGTTCGTTCCACGAGGCACCCTTCCCGGCCCCGGCCGGAGGGCGCGCCTGTCAGAGCGCTGCGGCAAACTTCGCGGCAATGGGAGCGGCGACCCGGCCACCCACGCCGCCGCCCTCGACGAGCACCGCGAAGCCAACTCCGTTGCGGAAGCCGATGAACCACGCATGCGTGGGCAGTGGAGTACCGGTGCCGAACTCGGCCGTGCCTGTCTTGCCGGCAAGCTCCGGAACACTCGCGGCGGCCCTTCCCGTTCCCTCCGTGACGACGGCGCGCATCAGCACGTGCAGGGCCCCCCGGGTGCCGTCCGCGAGCGAGGCGCTCGGGCCATCGTCCAGGTCCGTCACGAGATACGGCGCCCGCCACCGGCCCGACTCCGCCGCGGCGGCCACGGAGGCCAGGTGCAACGGCGTGGCCAGCATCCGTCCCTGGCCGATGGCGGCGGCGGCCAGCTCGACGGCGTCCCGAGGCACGGGGAACGCGCCACCGGGCGAAGGCAGCCCGGCGTGGTACTCCACGTTGAAGCCAAAGCGACGGGCCGCCTCCCCGAGCGCCTCATCTCCGAGACTCGCCGACAGCAACACGAAGGCCGTGTTGCACGAGTGCACGAAGACACCCCGCAGCGTGGTGTTCCCCAGCGCCTCGCCCTCGAAGTTACGGAAGGACTTCCCCTTCACCGCAGCCGTGGGAGGGCACTGTGCCGGAGCATCCACGCCCATGCCGCGAGCGAGCAGCGCCTCCGTGGTGACGACCTTGAAGGTGGAGCCGGGCGGATAGCGGCCGGTGAGCGCGCGGTGCAGCGGCTGGGAGAGCGGCCGGCTCGCGACGGCCAGCACCGCTCCCGTCTCGCTGTCCACCGCGACGAGCGCCGCCGGCTGCGCCACGCCTTCGAGCGCGGCCTCCGCGGCCATCTGCAAGTCGGGCCGCAGCGTGGTGGTCACCGGTGTGCCCGGCTTCCCCTCGAAGCGGAACAGGACGAGCGCCTCGCCCGAAGCGCGCGTGAGGACCACCTCGCCCGAGGGCGTCCCCGCGAGCTGCGGCTCGAAGGCCCGCTCCAGTCCGGACAGGCCCACGATGTCTCCCGGCTGGTAGAGCGAACCCAGTTGCGAGAGCAGCTCCGCCGTCACCTCACCCACCCGGCCGAGCGTGTGCGACGCAAAGCCCTCCGAGGGAGAGAGCCGCGCCGTCTTCTTGCGGAAGAAGATGCCCGGCACGGGCGCCAGCGCGGGGCGCACGAGCTGGTAGCGCTCGGGCCGCACGTCGATGATGGGCACGAAGCGCTCCGCCGTCCCGCCCAGCGCCTTCTCCACCCGTTGCGGGTCCACGTCGAGCTCCACCTGCAGCGCCGCGATGACGTCGGCGCGATTGCGCACGCGTGAAGGGTCCACGCCGATGGTGATGACCTCTCCGACGTGGGTGAGCGGCTCGCCGTAGGCGTCCTGCAACCCGGCCCGCTCCAGCCACGTCCGGGTGCGCGAGAAGCGGTCGCCCTCGCGCGCCTCCGGGTGGAGCACGGCGGGAGCCCAGCGCACCAGCCAGCGTCCCTCGCGCCGCACGAAGGGCAGTGTGCCCTCAATCTCCCACTCACCCAGCCCGCGCAGCACATGGACGGCGCGGAACGTGGCCGTCGCGCTCTCTCCCTCGCCCTCGCGCTCGACGCGGCCAAGCTCGAAGCGGGAGGAGACGATGCGCAGCCCGTCCCGGAAGCGCTGGTGCTGCTCCTCGAACCCCGCCGGAGGCCCGTCCACCGCGCGTCGCAGGGCGGCCACGTCTCCACCGGCCCACGCCTGCAGGTACGCCTCGGCCTCGTCCACCGGTCCATCCGCGGGCCGTCCTCGCACGGAAGCACAGGCCGTCAGGAACACGGCCACCGCAACGCTGACTCCAACCCTCCACCCTTGCCATGACATGCGGCGCACTCTGCTGCGCGCGAGCCATGACGTCCACGCACGAAGGGCGCGGAGCACTTGCACGGACCGCGACGGCCCTGGCGCCCGCGGCGCAGCGACACTCCGGTGGGTGGCGGGCACCGGAGCCCCGTGTCAACACGGGGTCCGGTGCCGGCTTCACACGGACGTACGGGTGGGCTCTCTCGTTAGTTCGGAGACCAGCAGGCGAAGTTCTCCTGCACCACGTTCGACACGTAGCCGTTGGTGTCGACGACGCGGAAGCGGATGTACTTGGTGAAGTACGTCCCGTAGGTGAAGAAGCCGAACTTGCAGTACTCGGAGCGAGTGGTGGTGCCGTTGTACCAATAGGGACTCGTGGAGCCGCCGCCGAAGTCGTCCACCACCTGCCACTGGTAGGTGTACGGCGTCACTCCGCCGCTGCCGCCGCCAGAGCAGGAGATGTTCGTCCCGAATTTGTCGCACGACATCGTCGCGGCCGGAGGAGGCACCTGGGCCTGGGTGACGGCGGGCGTCTCCTGCTCCAGCGGTTCCTCACCATCAACGGGCTCGCCGCAGGCACCGAGCATGGCGACCGCGGACATGAGCACTGCCCCAAGCTGAAGGCGCTTCACGACACTCTGAATGGACATGCGGGACTTCCTCCGGGTGAGGGTGGGACGGTGACAGGCTCTCACCCGCTCTCTCGGGAAGACAAGCAGGTCCGTAATTCCCCTGATGGCGGCTCAGTGCGCGGCGTCATCACAGCAGCGCCGAGTGAGCGTCCCGCGCCCGTGTATGCCCACAAGGCCGCTACTCGAACAGTGACACTTCTCCGAGCTTCCACAGCCTGCCGGCGAACTGCATGTCCTCCGTCCTCACGCTCAGCCGCACGTGGCGCACCGAGGCCTCGCCGGTGAGTGGGGCGTCGAGGAACACGGGGGGAGTGAAGAGCTCCATCGGTCCGTCGAAGGGGCTGTCCGCGTCGGTGTCCACCAGCGAGTACTGGTAGATCTGCCGGCCCCGGTCCTCCGGGTCGAAGTTCACGAAGGTGAGGCTCTCGAGCGGCGTCCAGGTGGCTCCGTCCAGGCTGCCCTCCAGCACCACCTTCACGCGGGGCACGTAGTTGAGGGTCGTCTCCAGCCCACGCACCACCACCCTCCGGGGACGCACGGGGGCATCCAGCGTGAAGGTCAGCGCCTCCACGCCGAAGCCCTCGGGGTTGCCCGGCCCGGGCTGCGTGCTCCCCGGCCGGGTCTCCACGGCGGCGGCCTTCCCGTCAGTGAAGGGGCACGGGCCCGGCGCCGGCAGGGGGCTGCACGTGGCGCCACGGCTGAGGGGCCGGAGTCCTCCGGCGGGCAGGGCGAGGCGCGGGCTGCGCCACTCCAGGCGGAACGTCAGCTGGCTGAACTGGGCACCCAGCGGCTCGAAGTACCACTGGCCCACGCTGGCGGCGCGCACCTGGGCCTCCACCCCGGAGAAGTCCTCCAGCACGTAGGGGCTCGGCACCCACGGCGAGGCGGCGTGGAGCTGCTGCCACACCACCCCGTCCGCGGCATGGAGCTGCACCACCGGCGCGGGCGTGCTGGGCGGCACCTGCTCCGTGCTCATGCCCTCGTTGTCGTACGACTCGGGCAGCGACGCCGACGGAGGCAGCGTCGGCGCGGGCGGCGCGGGGGCGAAGGTCAGCCGCGGCCCTTCGGGCCCGTCACCCACACTGAAGCCCGAGGCCCACTGCTGGAGCGGTGGCAGCTCCACGTCATCCTCCAAGAAGAAGGCTACGAAGACCCCGTGGCCGTCCTCCGCGAGCGGTGGGGCCACGCGGAAGCGGTGCTGCAGGTAGCCGTAGTAGCCCTCCGAGAAGTAGCGCTCCGTGTAGAGGTCTCCGGCGAGGGCCTCCAGCGTGAAGTAGCCCGACGCCTCGCTGGTGCCCGCGGAGTACGGCGCGTAGTCCCAGGTCCGTCCCTCCACTTCCTCGGGAATCCCGGACAGGTCGCTGCGCGTGTCCAGCGCGCGCTCCATCTTCAGCGGGCTACCCGCCGCGGGCGCGCCGTCAGCGTGCAGCACCCGGCCGTAGATGAAGACGGGGTCCTCCGGCATCCGCTCACAGCCGGTGACGAGGAGCGCGAGCAGGGACAGCTTCGTCAACGAGGAGCGCATGTCAGTAGGTCCCCTTGAGGCCGAACATGGGAAGCACGACGGGCAGGCGCAGGGGGGAGCGCACCGGGCCGGCGACGTCATGGTAGTAGTCGTAGCCGAACACCTCCTGCTGGACGGAGATGTTGAGCACGTCCAGGTACGCGTCGAGCGTGAAGTCCTCCATGGCCCAGGACTTCGCGGCGCGGAAGTCCACGCGGAAGAAGTTGCCCAGCCGCTCGACGCGGTCCTGGTCCTGGCGCACCCATTCCTGGCTGCCATCCGCGCGTGGCACCAGGCGGTGCGTCTGGGTGGAGACCTGTCCGGACTCGGGCCGGCCGGTGTTGAAGTGCACCACCGTGCCGAACGTCCAGGTGTCGAACTTGTAGCTGAGCGCGGCGTTGAAGACGTGAGCCTGCTCGAAGGCGAAGGGCAGGGTGCCCTCCACGGACTCCACCACCCGGTTGTCGTCGCCGTACCTGTCGATGCGCACGCGGCGCCGGCTCTGGAGGAAGCTGTACGACGCCCAGCCGAACCAGTCGCGGCCCAGTGGGTGGCGCGCCATCAGCTCGAAGCCGTACGCGTAGCCGCTGGCGGCCGGGTCCTGTCCGGCCAGTCCGCCGCGGCGCCGGTTCTCCGCCACGTCCAGCACGTCGAACTCCACCGTGCGCGACAGCGGGTTGTAGAAGGCGTCGCCGCTCAGCTCCAGGCCCTCGAAGGCCTTCCACTCGGCGCCTACGTCGAACTGGGCGCCCGACTGCAGGCCGTAGCGCAGGCCGGCGGTGTCCACGGCGGGCAGGTGCAGCAGCACGGTGGGCGGCTGGTGGAAGAGGCCCGCGCCGCCCTTGAGGGTGAGCGTGTCCGTGAGCCGGTGGCGCACGGTGAGGCGCGGCTCCACGGCGGTGTGGGTGAGGCCGGGCACCAGGTGGTAGGCGTCCACGCGCAGGCCGGGCTGGAAGAGCCAGCGCTCCGCCGGGCTCCACGTCGCCGTGGCGTACGCGCCGGAGAAGGTGGCCAGCGACGAGGGACTCTTCAGCGGGTCCTGCGCCACGTCCGGCCGGTAGCCCGGGGCAATCGCCTGGCCGGTGATGACGGTGGCGGCGCGCCGGTGCTCCACGTCGCCGCCCAGGGCGACCTCCAGCGTCTCGGACAGGCGCCGCTTCCAGCCCGCCCGCAGCGCGAAGCTCGTCTGCTCCAGCCCGTACTGGCCCGCCTCTTCCACCGCTAGCGCGCCGCCGGGCCGTGCCACCGTCGTCTCGCCCGTGAGGCCCACCTGGTCCCAGCCCACCGTGAAGCCCACCTCCGCCTCACCGCCCGCCAGCGGGTGCGTGCCGCGCAGGTCCACGCGGTGGAAGCGGGACACCACGCCTCCGCCCGTGTCGCCCGGGTACTGCAAGGAGGGGCTCACGCCCACGTCGTCCGAGCTGCCCAGCGCGAACAGCCGCAGCCGTCCCTCGCCCACCTTCTGCTCCACGCGCGCCTGGTAGTCCCAGAAGTTGGCGCGCACGTTCTCCGCGCCCGGCTCGTTGAGGAGGTTGGCCCCCAGCGAAATCAGCAGCGCGGAGTAGCTGACGCGGCCGGCGACGCTGACGGAGGTGCCCGTCTCCTCGAAGGGGTACTCGATGAAGCCGCCGCTGTTGAGCAGGTCCGCGTAGGCGGTGAAGTGCAGCCTGTCTTCCCGGGGCCGCGACAGCCGTCCCTCCACCGCGCCGCCCAGCACGCGGCCGAACTGCACCGGCGGCGTGCCCGGGTAGAAGTCCACGGTGTCGATGAAGTCCGGGTGGATGACCGCGGGCCCCAGCAGCAGGTGGTACAGCATGGGGATGCGCACGCCGTCGAGGAAGAAGCCCGTCGCCGCCGGCTGGCTGCCGCGCACCACCGGGTAGCTGATGCCGGAGGCGATGCTGCCCACGCCCGGCATCAACATGATGACGCGGAACGGGTCTCCCAGCGTGCCGGGCACCTCGCGCAGCTCCTGCTCGTGCAGGCTGATGCGCGTGACTTCCGTGCGGGGCCGCTCGTCGCGCACCACCGTCTCATACGGGCTCACCCGGCCGGGCTGGAGCCGGTAGACGACCTGCACGGACTGGCCCTCCGTCACCGTCTCTTCAAAGGTCGCCGGCTGATGGCCGGGCGCGCGCACCTCCACACGGTGGGGGCCGGGCGCGACTTCCAGCGTGAAGCGCCCCCGCGTGTCCACGGTGCCCGAGGGCTCGGCGCTCCCGTCCAGGAAGAGGGTGGCGTCGGCCAGGGGGCGGCGCGTGCCCCGGGCGCGCACCTCGCCCTGGAGGCGCGCGGTGGTGGCGGGCCGCTGCACGGGCGGCTCGAAGCGGTAGACGAACGGCAGGCGCACCGCCACGGGCGTGCCGCCCAGGGTGGCCGGGGTGAAGCGCAGGCCGGGCGCGGCCTTCAGCGCGGCCTCGGTGAGGCGCGGCTCGGTGGGGGCCCGCACCACCTTCACCTCGGCCACCGCGCCCTGCGCGTCCACGAGCAATTCCAGCGTCACCTCGCCGGGCGTGCCCTCCAGTCCTTCCGGCCACGCGGCGGGGGACTCCGTCACCAGGGCGGGGGGCACCAGCTTCGCCTCGGCGCCCTGGGAGTCGAGGCCCAGGCGGGCCGCGTCCTCGGCGGACACGGCCGTGCCTCCGTCGGTGGCCTGGACGTCCACCTCCACCGCGCGGTGCTCGCTGGAAGGCGAGGGCACGCCCTGGGCCCACGAGAGGCCCGGCACCACCGCCAGGAGCAGCAGGAGAAGGCAGAAGCGTTGCTGTCGCATCACACGCACCGACACCGAGGCTCGCGAAGCAGTCACTCCGGCCGGTGCGGTTCGCGGGCGCCGCTATATCAGCCTGGGGAATCGCTCAACAGACCCCCCAGCGCGCCCGCGCGGTCAGCCGCCCCCTCAATTTTCTTCCGGAGCCTCGTTCGACGGTGCCCCGGGCGCCACGGGCAGGGGCGCCTGTACCGGGCGGGGTGGCAGCGGGGGTGGGGCGAGGAAGTTGGTGCTGCTCACGTAGAGCCCCGTCCGGGGCAGCTCATTGGCGCGGGGGCCCTTGTAGCGCAGCACGTACAGGCCGCTGTTCTCGTCGGTGATGTAGATGAGGCCGTTGTAGAGGATGGGGTGCGGCCACATCCACACGTCCGGGCTGTCGCGGAAGCGCTCCACCACGCGCGAGGCGGGCTTCGGCACGTAGACGCCCACCTCCATGGGCAGCACGGGGTTGGCGATGTCCCACACCCGCAGCCCCGCCGAGTACCAGGACACGAAGAAGAGGTTGGGGAAGACGAGCTGCTGGTGCGGGGAGAACTCGCGCAGCAGCACCGGGTCTCCGGGACCGCCGACCACGCAGTTGGGCTCCAGGTTCTCCGGCAGCATGTAGCGGGCGATGACCTGCGGCCGCCGCTCGTTGGAGATGTCCAGGATGTGCCCCCAGCTCCACGGGCAGGTGGTGGTGCCGTTGCGCTCGCCGGAGACGACCAGGTACGGCCGGCCCGGCACCGGGTACACCGAGTGCTCCGTCCACGCGTACGGCGGCGTGAAGTCCACCCGGGCGTCCGGGTCCGGGTTCACCTTGCGCAGGCACAGGTTGGGGTCCGTGTTGCTCGTCTCGTCCACCGTCACCGTGTCGCGGATGCACGGCTCCCGGTTCGCCAGCCGCGAGCTGTCCAGCACGTAGTAGCCGCCGTGGATGTTGGCCACGTACACGCGCGTGCCGTCCCGTGAGACGGACATGGAGTGGACGTTGTTGCGCTGGACGGGGGGCTTCACGGTGTCGAAGACGAAGTGGTCATCACGCCACTCGAACGGCTCCACCGGCTCCACGCGCGGGACGGCGGGGGTGAGGGTGAAGGTGGCCACCGGCTCGGGGCTGATGGGGCCGTCCGGAGGCGCCATCAGCTCGAAGACGCGCAGGGACGGCTCGCGCACGTCGCCCAGGTGGATGGAGGTGTAGATGAGGAAGCGCGCGGGCTCGCGAGGGTCTCTCCACAGGAAGAACTCGTGCGGCCGGTCGACGCCCAGCGACAGCGTCTGCCGCAGCACCGGGCGGCGGCAGTTGGTGATGTCATAAATCTGGAAGTTGTTCACCGCGCCGCTGTCCGGGCCCACCTCCCGGAAGTTCATGACGATGAGCGTGTGCGCGTCGGGGATGGTGCGCAGCTCGCGCGAGGTGGCGTCGAGAATCGTGGGGAACGCGCCCACGGTGCGCGGCTTGCGCGGGTTGGAGATGTCGACGATGAGCACCTCGGGCGGCAGCGGCGGCGTGCCGAACAGCGGGCCGGTGCCGGGCCTGCGGCCGATGCGGCTGCCCACGTAGAGACAGTCGCCGGAGATGCCGGTGGGCCCGTTGCGGCCCCGGGCAATCGTGTCCCCGGGGTTGGGCAGCGGGTGGTAGCCGATGAGCTCGAAGTTGTCGTTCTGCGGCAATTCGTGGAGCGGCTGGCGCAGGGCGCCGATGATGGGGCGCGGCACCTTCTTGAACGGCGTGTCCACGACGGGCGGGAAGCGCGGGTGTCGCGAGCTGGAGTCCAGCGCCTGCTGGGACTCGACTCGCGCGGGCCACGCGAGCGCCAGCAGCCCGGCGAATGTCAGCCACCTCATCACTGCTCCGGCCATGGGTCCTCCCCCAGCCGCGTGTGCTCGCCTGCTTCCGGGCACCGCGGGAAGGGGCGCACGGTAGGGATGGCCGGCGCGCGCAACGATGGCCCGTGGGTGGCACGCCACGCGGGGCCGACGACAACCTTCCTGGCTCGCGGGATGAGCAGGTCTCTCTGACTTCAGGCCCGCGGCGCCGACGGGGGCTTCACCTCGTTTTCCGTCGGCGTCGTACCTCCGTCGCAGGACAACGTGGAGGGGTGGACCTTCCCGCCGGCCCCACGGGGCCTGCGCGTGTGTGGCAGCCCACGAAGGAGGGGCGAGCGTTGACCGTTCCTGGCTGCGCGCTCAAGAGCATCACTACCCTTTTACAAAATCAGTGAACGCACGCGGTGCTGGGAACGGGAGGGAAGCCCATGCGCACGCCGAAGGACGAGCTGCTGCTCCAGGGGTTGGAGCATGCGCTGGCGGGCCGGCACGCGAGTGCCGCGGATGCGCTCGACGCCCTGCACGCGCTGCTGGACGTGGAGGGCGTGGCGGAGGACCTGCACTACCTCCTCTTCGCGACGGCGCTCTCCCGCAGGCTGGCGGGCTCGGGCGCGGTGACGCGCAACCCCTACCTGCACCCGGAGCCGGAGCAGGGGCCCCGGCAGATTGATTTGTTCCGCCTGCTGATGGCGCACATGCCGCTGGCCTCCACGGCGGACGCGGTGGCCAACGCGGTGCTGATGGGGCTGTTGCGCGGGCACACCGAGGCCACGCTGCTGGACGTGGGCATCGGCCAGGGGCGCCAGGAGCGCGGGCTGCTGCGAGCGCTGGCGCGAGCGGGGGCGCTGCCGCGCCGGCTGACGCTGGTGGGCGTGGACCCGAGCGGCGCCAGCCTGCGACAGGCGGAAGTCACGGTGGCGGAGGTGGCGCGCGAGGTGGGCACCACCGTGCGCTTCGTGGGGCTGGAGTCTCCGGTGGAGGGGCTGGCGGACGCGACGTGGGCGGCGCTGCGCGGCGTGCCCCGCCCGCTGGTGGTCAACGGCGCCTTCGCCCTGCACCACGTGGCGGAGACGGCCGACAGCGGCGGTGCGGCGCGCGACGCGGTGCTGCGGCGCCTGCGCGCGCTGGAGCCCTCGGGGCTGGTGCTCTGCGAGCCCCACGTGGACCACCACCGCGCGCCGGTGCGCGAGCGCTTCCGCAACGCGTGGAACCACTTCACGCGCGTCTTCGAGCTGCTGGACACCCTGGACGTCCCACGCGAGGAGCGCGCCGCGATAAAACGCTTCTTCGGCCGGGAGGTGGACGACATCGTGGGCACGGTGGACGAGTCGGCGCGCTGCGAGCGCCACGAGACGGCGGCCTCGTGGATGGACCGGCTGCGGCGCGCGGGCTTCGTGCCGCTGGAGGCGCTGGAGCGGGTGCGGCCCGCCGAGGTACACCCGGCGGTGGCGCTGCGGCGCGAGCGGGGCTGCGTGGGCATCTGCTACAGGAACGACATGCTGGTGGCGGTGCTGGGCGCACGGCCGGCGGAGGGCCGCGGATGACGAGCGAACCCACGGACGTGCTGGCGGGACAGGTGCTGCTGCGCTGCCGTGAAGCGGGCGTGCGGCTGGTGCTGGTGGAGTCCTGCACGGGCGGCCTCATCTGCGCGCGGCTGACGGACGTGCCGGGCGCTTCCGCGGTGGTGGAGCGAGGCTTCATTCCGTACTCGAATGAGTCCAAGGTGGAGCAGCTGGGCGTGCCGCTGGAGCTGCTCGTGGCGCACGGCTCGGTGAGCGCCGAGGCGGTGGAGGCGCTGGCCCACGCCGCGCTGGAGCGCTCGCGCGCGGACTGGGCGGTGGCGGAGACGGGCATCGCCGGGCCGGGCGGAGGCACGCCGCAGAAGCCGGTGGGCCTGGCCTTCCTCGCGGTGCTGCGCCGGGGCAGGCAGGCCACGGTGGAGCGTCACGTCTTCCCTGGAGAGCGTCGCGAGGTGCGGCGCGCGGTGGCCGAGCGCGCGCTGTCGCTGCTGCTGGAGCGGCTGGGCTCGGAATCGTGAACTGAACGCTCGCACCGCCCTGGTGGACGCCTATCGGCACCCGCCCCGCTTCTCTACTCTCGCAACCTCGCCAGAACGGCTCACCCCGTAATTCCCTGCGTTAAAGGAGAGCCCGGTGTTCCAGATAGAGATCGACCGGAAGCACGCCATCGTGGACTTCATCCTCGACGGGTACATCCGCGTGGAGGAGATGCAGCGCTTCGTGGCGGAGCTGCGGGGCGCCACCGACTCGCTGTCGGGGCAGAGCATCAAAATCAAGGCGGACGTGCGCACCTTCAAGCCGGCGTCACCGGAGGCGGCGGACATGATTCGCCGCGTGCAGGAGTACGGGCTGCGCTCGGGCGTGGTGCGGGTGGCGGAGATGGTGGAGAGCCAGATTGTGGCGCTGCAGCTCAACCGGATTGCGCGGGAGAGTCACACGGACCGGATTCTGCGGCGCTTCTGGCAGGAGGCCTCCGCGCGCCAGTGGCTCATCCACGGCGACGAGGACATGGGGATGCACCCGGGGGTGTGAGGCGCTAGTTGATTTCCACCGAGCCACCCTTGATGCGGTGGGTACCGGTGGCGCGGGATTCCAGGTACGTGCCCTTGATGATGACCTTGCCGTTTCGGCGAAGGGTGATGCTGGCCTCTCCGCACTTGAGGACGACTTCGTCCTTGCCCTCGATGACCACACGCCTGCCGTCCACGTGGGCCTCGGTGGGGGCCGCGGGGGCTGCTTCGGGGGGCTGCTCCAGCAGGGCGTCCAGCAGTGGCGTGGCGCTGGGCGGCTCCTGGATGAGGCCCATGAGGAAGGGCAGGCCCGGGTCGCCATTCTCGAAGAGGAGGACCACCTTCTGCTTCCGGGCGACGGCTTCCTGGAGGGCCTTGGCGTCGAGCACCATGGCCAGCCGTGCCGGCACGGGGCCGGTGGTGCTTCCCGGGAAGTCGACGAGCGGTGCTCCGGACGCGTCGAGCCCGGTGAGGTGGCCGGCCCGGCTTCCGAGGATGGGCTCCCGCGAAGGGGACTCCCGGAGGGACGGCGTGTTGTCGGGGAGCGCGCTCACGGACGGACCTCTGTCTGGGACGGGTTGTATGGAGCGTACCGCGCCAGGCCCATGTGAGGCGAACGGGGCAGGCAGGCGGGCGCGTGCTCCTGCCTTCCCGGCGGAGGCAGGGCCGCTTCAGGCGGGCACTGCCAGGGCGGGGTGCAGCCAGGAGTCGGCGGGAGGCGGTGTACGTCCAGGGGGGATTCGGGCCAGCCGGGGCAGGGTGGGGTACTCATGGAGCGTCTCCATGTCCCGCAGCTCCGCGAGCCGTATGAGGGCGAGCCCCGTAATATGGACGTGGGCCTCGGTCAGCGCGGCATCCTTCGGGCCCGAGTCGTTCTTCTGCTCTTTGAAGGCCGCCGCGCGCTGGGTAATGGCGTCCTTCAGGGCGCGGTTGAAACGCTGCGAGTCGCGCGTGTGCAGGGCCTGGCAGAGCTCGAGGTGGCAGGTGATGTCGGTGCCGACCACCGCCTCCCAGCGCGCCAGGAGCGGCTGGAGCTCCACGGCCGCGCCGGCCAGCTGGTGGAGGAAGTGGTGGAGCAGGAAGTCCTCCTCGTACTCCTGGGTGGGCTCATGGCGGTCCGTCGTCAGCCGGGCCAGCTCCGAGGCCAGCCCGAGCTGCCCGGCGGCGAGGGCATCCATGAAGGAGAAGTTCTTGCTCGCGCACGTATAGGGCTTCTGGGCGGGGTGGCCTCCGGCGACGCGCTGCAGGAGGGACAGCCGCACCTGAGCGGACTTGCACAGGTAGACGAAGAAGCGGTCCGTCCGGGCGTCCGCGAGCAGCTCGCACAGGGCCACGCGCCGGTAGAAGTAGGCGGCCTCGACGTAGGGCCTGCCCGTCTGCTCATAGGCATCCTGGTTGCGGATGCTCTCCAGCGCCTCCTTCAAAAGGTAGAGGGCGTTGGCGCGGACGGTGTCCAGGGCCGGCGAGCTGAGGGGCGTCATGGGCGGGCAGGGCTCAGACGAAGAGGCATGGCTCGCCCATGCCGACGTAGTGGGTGCCGGTGATTCCGGCCTCCTCCAGCCTGGCGCGCAGGTCGCCCCGGACGATGAGGAGGGCGGGCATGTCCTTGAGGCGGAAGAGCCGGGCGTCCGGTGGGATGCGCTCGGGGTCGAGCTGGAGGCGCTTCAGGATGGAGAGCTGCCCCGGCTTCATCGCGGACTCGGTGAACTCGGACCGGCTCCTGTCGACACAGTCCACCGCCTTGAAGACATTGGCGATGTAGCAGTCCTCCGCCGCGACGCGTCCCTTGTGGTTGTAGATGGAGACGGGAAGGTACTCGCCCTCGGCCTCACCCTCCAGCAGGGGCTTGAGCCGGTGGCTGATGATGTACAGGTGGAAGGTATTGGTGACGAGGTCGGGGACGACGTGCCCTGGATAGCGCTTGTCCATGTCCAGCCGGGCGCGCGCCGGATGGTGCTCGCCCATGGGCTGGCCCTTGGTGATGCGCCACTTCTGCCGGGCGAGCTGGTCGGGCAGGGGACCAATCGTGCAGGTCTCGGGTGCGTCAGACGTGGTGAGGATGAAGTAGTCGTGCATGGGGTGAGTCACTCGAGGATGTCGAGGGAGTGGGAGAGGAAGTTGCCGGGCTCGCGCAGCTGGTTGGCCTTGGACCGCGCGACTCCCAGGTCCCTGAGGCTCTCGCGCATGACCTTCGAGAAGTCCTCGAGCTCCGTCTTCAGGCCCCCGACGTTCTCCTCGGTCAGGGCGGGATGGTCCTCCCCCTGGGCCTCGGCCTCGCGGATGGGGTCCATGATGGTGTCGAGCCGGCCCTCGACGAGTCGATTGTAGGCGTCGTGGTTGTTGCTCTGCTTGCCCTTCGCGGTCGGCGCGCTGAGATGGGCCGGAAGCTCATACAGCCGCGCGTAGACCTCGGTCACCGGCAGGAAGATGATGTTGAGCCCGTGATTGACGTTGTATTTCGCGGCGTGCTGGAGCAGCAGCAGCTTGCCCGGGCCGTCGTCCAGCTTGAAGAAGGCGTTGTGCAGCGAGCCAATGGGAATGATGTGGTGGGCGTTGAAGCTCCACGGCTTGCTCTTGCTCCGGAAGTTTCCTCCGGTGCCCTTCATCCACCAGGTGGCCTTGGCGCGGGCCCTGCGGGGGTCTGGCTTCTTTGGATTGAGGAGGAGGTTGGCGGAGCGGAACTCCCGCTCGAAGCGGGACTGGGCAGGCCCTTCGATGGAGAAGTCGAGGTTGTACCAGGCCGTGTCATTCGCCAGGTGGTAGTCGAGGCCGTTCTTCCGGTGGTCATGCCCCTCGAAGGAGCAGACCATCCGGTAGCCCCCGTTGGGGTACATCTGCTTCTCCCACGTGCAGCGGGTGACGCACCCCTCGTTCAGGCCGGGCTTGTGTTTGTCGGGGCCCTTGAGCTCCTCGATGTGGTCCTTCTTGCTCTTCTCCTCGCTCATGGTGCCCCCTGCCGTTCCTGGGAGGGGGGCGCCTCCAGGACGAAGGCCCCCCGCTGTTCATCATCGTCGAGTAGTGCGACCAGGAGGTCCTGCGTCCCGGCGTAGTTCCTGGCGAAGCCCCGGAGGCCCATGCACATGGAGGAGGCTCCCGTCGCGGCGCCTATCTCTCCGAAATGCTCGGGCGGATACCACTGCGGGAAGGTGGCGGGAAGCTTCGCATCCGCGAGCCGGACCAGGGCCGTGCCGAAGTCCCGTGCCCGGACGTTGTCTCCATTGAGGTTGACGAGGACGAGTCCCACGTCCCGCGTCGAGGGGCTCGGTGCCGTCAGGCAGGCCGCCATGGCATCGAAGAGCGCCGCGCCGAGCGGCGGCGGGCTGGAGAACCGGTGCTGTGTCTCGCGCGTGGTGGCGTGCGGGCCGAGCAGTCCCTGCACCACCGCTCCCCGTGCGTGCGCGGCATCCACCCGCTCCAGCAGGACGAAGGCGGAGGCCTCCCCCGGGAAGAAGCCGGTGACGCTCCCGACTCCCCGGGTGAGCCCCAGCTCATGGACCCGGGTGAGGGGCTCTCCGTAGACGCATGAGTCGATGCCACCGAGGATGCACCGGTCCAGGGTGCGTGACTGGAGCCACTGCACGGCCTGGGCAAGGCCGTGCATGAAGCTGGCGGCGCCTCCCGTGAAGCAGGCCTGGGCCTGGGCGGGAATCGCGAGAGAGCGCAGCGCGAGCAGCTCCCGGGGCATGCGCTGCTTCAACCGCTCCCGGCTCTCGCGGACCTCGGCGAGCAGTTCCTCCTGTTCAGCCGCGTCGGCCTCGTCCTCGGGCGGTGTCGCCGCGAGGCTGGAGCGCAGGTGGGCCAGTTCGTGGAAGTCACCCGGAAGGTTCAGGACGAGGCCGGTCCGCGCCAGGTGCTCACCCTGGAGCCCGGACTGTCCGAGCAGGTCTCCCAGGGCGGCCTCTCCGAGCCGGAGCAGGCGGGCGAAGCCATCGAAGCCCTCCGTGAGGCCCCGGACGACGTGGCCCTTGAGCGGAACGCTCTCGACGGTGTCGACGTCGGTCTCCTCGAGGGTGAGCTCGGAGCGGCGGCTCAGTCCCGCCCGAGCCGCGGAGCAGCTCGCGATGACATCCAGCCCGAGCGGGGTCACCATGCCCAGGCCGGTGATGGCGATGCCCCGGGGGACGTGGGCCTGGGGGCGTGAGGAGGCCTGTGTCATGCGTGGAGCCCCTCGGTGAAGGACCGACTGAACGCTTCAGGTGGCGCGGCGCGGAGGGCCCGCAGCGCCGCGAGCTGCCGGGGGCCGGGGGCTTGGGTCGGTGGCCAGAAGGCTCCGCGGCTGCGCAGCGTCAGCTCCAGCGCCAACGCCTGACGGCGCCGCATGGGGGCCTCCACGAGCGCTTCCTGCAACAGCGCCGGGGTGAAGGGCCGGCCATGGAGGTAGCGGCGTTCCGGCTCGAACTGCTTGCGGTGCTCGGACCACCACGCGGCCACTGCTCCGGCATGGGGCCGCGGCAGTGCGTCCTCTGGGCGGGGCGACAGGTCCTTGTCGGGGTCGTCCTCCTCCTCGCCGGGTTCCTCCGCCTTCATGACGAAAGACCCCTCCAGGCGCAGTCCGGTGATTGCGCCAAGGGCTTCGGCAGCCAGGGGGGCGCAGCGCGGGTCCGCCAGCCACTCCAGACAGGCTCCGGCGCTGGAGACCCGGCCGCTGAAGCCCAGGGCCCAGAGCGCATCGGGACGGTGCTCGGGCTCGGCGAGCAGGCGTCGGAGCCGCTCCAGGTCCCGCTCGTCACCGCCCAGGGCCAGGAGCAACGCCGGCAGGCGGAGCCTGGGCGCCCGCGCTTCGACGGCCTGCTGGCACGCTGCCCACGCGGCACGACGTCCTTGCAGCAGCCCCACTTCGATGGCGGCATCCCGTACTTCAGGCAGGGGCGCGTCCAGGGCACGCGCGAGGACCCCCAGCTCCACGCGGTGGCCAAGGCGTCCACTGGCGCGCAGGGCCGCGGCGAGGACCTGGGGGGCTGCGTGGTCCAGGAGGCGCGACAACCTCGGGCCCGGGTCGACGCCGTGGACGCGCATCACCTCCAGTCCCAGGGCCTGCAGGGGCGCCTCGTTCCGTTCCAGCAGGTCCGGCACCCAGGCGGGCAGGGCCCGGGTGTCGAGGACCTCCAACGCGCGGCGGATGGCGGCGAGCGCGGGAGGCTCCGCCGAGTCGAGCGCCGTGCGTACCGCTTCGCCACCGCCCGCGGGAGTCTCCTCGGTCAACAACACCAGCGCCGCGGCGCTCAGCCGCTCCGCCTCATCGGATTGCAGGGCAGGCACCAGGAGTTGCTCGGCGACCGTGGCACCTCCGAGCCGCAGCGCATCCATCCTCGCGAGCAGCCGCTCCTCATCCGCGAGGACCTCGTGAAGCACATAGTCGGGCGCAACCAGGGCGCGCTCCCACTGGCTCCAGAGGAACGCTGCCTCATCGAGGTGCTCTTCGTAGTGCTCCCAGTTGATGTCGAGTTCCGCGCGCATGGCGGTACGGGCCTTCAGACGTGCTTCTTGCACACCCCGCACTTGGGTTCCTCTTCCGTTCCGCTCGCGGCCGCAACGGGCCCCTGCATGACGGGGAAGGGCGGCGTGTTCTTGTCGTTGTGGAGCATGAGGTCGAAGGCGCGCGCCACGTTCTTCCCCTCGAACTTCACGTCGAAGGAGAAGTTGACGAACTCGGCCTTGCCCTTGGTCTTGCTGGAGGCGACGCCGCCACCGGCAGTGCCCGCCTCGTCGCCGGTGCTCGTCTTGAAGTTGGAGTCCTTCACACACACCGGGTTGCCGGCCACGGACACCTTCTTGGTGCCCTTATCGGTGTCCGAGGACTGGGCGATGTTTGGGTATGGAATGGGCACGGGCCCGGCGGGGCTGGGCGTCTTGCACACGTCCGGGAAGGCCGTCGTGACACCGCCACTGTCCTTGGTCACCACGGACATCTTGTTCACACCGGTATTGACTGGCATGGCGTCCACCCCCAGAGGGAAGAGTCTACTCTCATGGGACCACATGGCGCGAGCACCCGCCAGACATTTGCAGGATGTACGACGGTGCTGGAGTCAATCCCAGAAGTCCGTGGGACCTGCGTGTCCTTCAGGCCTTCTTCGGCGCGGACACACCCTCCGCCATGATGCGCAGGCTGCGCACGTCATGGAGTCCTTCATCCAGCACCACATGCCCGCGCCACAGCAGCAGCACCTGCTGTGCGTCCGTGTCGAGGATGACGGTGTCCAGGCGCATCTCCGGATTGGAATCCGCACCCCCCACCAGCCCCACGGTGATGACCGGGGCCGCCTGGCCGGGAAGCGCGAAGGAGAGCCGGCCCTTCGGCGAGGCACCCGCGATGATGACCGGCTCATTGCCCTTCAAGTAGCCGGGAGCGACGAGCCCGGGTGCCGCCGCGTTGAAGAAGCGTCGGTCGAAGTCCTTGGGCAGCAGCGGCTTGCGCGTCTTGCTCCACGCCTCGTCATAGGTGCCCGCGAGCTTCGCGCGCGGCTGCCAGTGCGGCGAGGTGAAGCCGAAGCCCACCGGTGTCACCCGCTGGCCGAACTCGCGCAGCGGCTCCGCCGGGTCCTCCAGGTTGGGCAGCTTCAGCCCCTCCTCGAAGTGGCGTGGGCTGGCGCGAAAGCCCGTACCCACGGGGTTGCGCGGCTCGAAGGTCGGCTTCGCCGCGTCCGTCCGGTCCCAGCCTCCGAAGGCGCGCTCCCAGGTGAGGGGCAGCGAGTCGAAGGGCAGCGGCCTCGTCGCGGTGACGTGGCCCATGCTCCGGAACCACGTCCGCTCGCCCACCACGCGCACGCTCTTCTTCAGCGGGCCTACCTGCAGGGCCACCAGTCCCTCCGTGGCGCCCTTCTGCGGCGGGTACGCGTGGCCGAGGAGCACCACGTCCGTGGCCGGCTTGATGAAGGCGGCCTCGGGTTCGTACCTGTCGCTGGACTCACCGGGCTTGCCCCAGGACTCGCCGCCCCACTTCACCGGCACTTGCGTGTCCGCGAGCTTCAGCCCGGAGTCACCGAAGCCGTAGGTGGCCTTGACCACGAGCAGCAGCAACGGCCGCCCCTCCTCGTCGGCGAGGCCCATCATGTCGAAGGCGAAGGGGGTCTCGTTCTCGAGGGTCGGGTGTCCCATGGCGTGCCAGGTCCTCCTGGATGGGGCCGAGCCATCGAGGGGACTTCGCAGTGTAGCACCCGCCCTCAATGCCTCGGAGCCAGCCCTCGAATTCCTTCCGTGGCCTGGCAGGCAACAGCTCCACCTCCCTGTGGACGCCCGGTCCACAGGTGCCCCTGCTCCAGGGGGAGTTTCCCGCTGTGAGGACCCGTTCACCCGCGCTCCGGTATGGAACTGGCACAGGCCTGGGGTCCCCCCCTGGAGCTCCTCATGCCCGGTCGTCTCCTGTGTCTCCTCCTGCTCCTCCTCGCGCTGCCGGCCACCGCGCAGGAATTCGGTCCCGCCTGGCCGCTGTCGCTGCCAGGGGGCTCCTCCATCCCCATCGGCGTGGGAGTCGACCCGGCGGGCCGGGTGCTTGTGACGGACAGCAGCGGGGCGCGGGTCCTCTTCGTCGGCCTCGACACGCTGACGTCCGGGCCCACGTGGTCGGACTTCGGCCTCGTCATGGACTTCATGTCGCCGGACCGGCTGCACCAGGCGGTGGGGGTGGCGGTGGACGGCGGCGGCAACGCCTGGGTGGTGGACTCGGCGCGGGGCGAGGTGCAGCGCTACCGGTACGACGCCGTGCTGGGCTCGTACGTGCTGGCGGCGGTGCTCCAGCCCGTGGTGGACGGCCTGAACGTGCGGGGCGCCCAGGACGTGGCGGTGTCCGGGGCGGGGGCGGTGTACCTGCTGGACACCGTCAACTTCCGCGTCCTCAAGCTCGACGGGCCGAAGGACACCACGTGGAGCGTGTGGCGGGCGGACCCGGCCTGGGGCACCTGCAACGGGCTGGACGTCGCGGAGGACGGCGAGACGGTGTACCTGGCGTCCCGGGGGCGGCACGTGGTGTTGCGGGTGCCGTTGACCGGCCCCGAGCAGGTGTTCGGTCGTCCCGGCTCCGGGGACGGGGAGCTGAACGGCCCCCGCGACGTGGCGGTGCTGCCCGAAGGGCGGCTGCTGGTGGCGGACACGGACAACCACCGCGTGGTGGTGCTGGAGCCGGGCGGCGCCGGCTACACGCTGGGCGCTGAGCCCCTGTTCGACCGGCCCGAGCGCGTCGCCTTCGATGGGACGAACCCGCACGTGGTGGACTCCACGCGCCGCCAGCTCATCTCCTTCCTCGTGGGGACGACGCCGCCCACCGACGTCTTCGTCAGCGACTACGCGGGGGACCCGGGCCACGAGGAGACGCCCACCACGCTGGTGCTCGCCTCGCCGGACCTGCTGGTGCGCAACGCGCCGGACGTGGACGTGGACGCCGCGCGTGTGGGGGGCCTGGGGGGCTATGCCTTCCAGCAGCCGCGCGCCGGGCAGAACAACTTCGTCTACGTGGCGGTGCGCAACCTCGGGGCGCTGCCCGCCTTCGGCGTGCAGGCGCAGCTCTCCTGGGCGGACCCGGTGTCCCTGCTGAGCTGGCCCTCCGACTGGAAGACCGAGGGCTTCTACACCGCCTACGAGGACGCTGAGAGCAACCTGCCCGGCCACACGCTTTCGGTGGAGGTGGTGCCGGCCGCCACCACGTCGGGCGGCGTCACCCTGCCGGGCTTCACCGTGGTGGGCCCGCTGGTGTGGCGTCCGGCGGCGCCGGGGGATGCGCGCACCTGGGACGGGCGGCTGGAGCTGCTGGTGCGCCTGGTGCAGGCGGGCTCGCCGCTGCCGGCGGTGACGACGGGGCTGGAGCAGGTGCGGCTGAGCAATGACGTGGGCCGGCGCGCCGTGGTGGCCAGCCGAGGCCCGGCGCGCGTGGGGCCCCAGGACACGCTGGTGGTCCGCGCGCGCTTCGCGGGCTCCGGGGATGCGGCGCCGCTGGAGCGGGTGCAGGCCCGCCTCGCCGCGCTCCAGGCCTGGCTGGAGGAGGTGAGCTACGGCCGGGCCACGGTGCGCTCCGCGCCCGCCGGTCCCTTCGTGCTGGAGCACGACGCCGCGTACTACGCGCGGCCGGAGCAGGACGCGCTGGTGGACCTGACGCAGGAGCTGCTGGAGGAGGCCTACGCGGCGGACCCCACGCTGCTGGACGGCACCACGACGGACCCCTCGGACGACGTGGACCGGGTGGTGGTGGTGCTCAACGACGCGGCGCTGCCGGACGGCGGCACCTTCCCGCTGGACCGCGCCACGCCCGGCGAGTGGGAGTACACGGTGGCGGGCACGCCGCGGCGGCTGACGGTGTCACTGCATGGCCCGGACAGCGAGCTGCCCCAGTACGCGCACGGCTACGCGCACCAGCTCGGACTGGAGGACCTGCACGTGGACGCGCCGCGTGTGGGCATCGACGGCGGCGTGCTGGCGGTGCCGGGCGGGCGCTGGGACGTCATGGCGCTTCCGGCCGCCACGGCGGTGCACCCGCTGGCCGCCTCCAAGGCGCTGGCACCCTGGCTGGAGGCCGGCTCCGACATCCACTTCATCCCCCGCCCGCATCCGTCCGTGCCGCGCACCGGCCTGCCGGTGATTCCGCTGCACTACCAGAGCGAGCTGCAGCCGGGCCAGTACGGCGCCATCGCCATCGGCCTCACGCCCGGTGTCACCACCTTCGAGCAGGAGCGCCAGTTCTACTGGGTGGAGGCGCGCACGCCCACGCTCGGCAACGCGGACCTGGACGTTCCGGCGAACGGCGTGCTCGTCTCCTACGTCAACCGCGACATCCGCCCCGGCTATGCGCCCGTCCTCCTGCGCGACGCCACCCCCGCCACGCCCACGCTGGACGACGCGGTGCTGACGGCGGGGCAAAACATGGTGGTGACGGGCCTGGGGCTCACCGTGGCGGTTCCTTCCGCCCGCACCGACGCGCCGGGCGGCTTCAACGTGCGCGTCGACTACGCGCCGCCTCCCGGCACGGACGTGTACATCCGGGCGGGGGAGCCGCGCTCGAACAGCCCGGACATCTGGGTGGACTTCCCGGGCAACGGCGAGCACGCGGACCCGAGCAGCACGGACGAGGCGGTGCCCGGCACGCAGAACTGGGTCTACGCCCGCGTCCACAATGCCGGGGACCAGCCCGCCTACGACGTGGAGGTGCGCTTCAGCTTCTCGGACCCGTTCTACAGCGTGAGCGACGAGGACCAGTTCGTCTACCTGCGCAGCGTCATCCTCCCCTATGTGCCCGCCCGGGGCTTCGCCGACGCCCGCATCCAGTGGACGCCCGCCGGGGTGGATGACCCGCACCGCTGCGTGAAGGTGGAGCTGCGCCGCCTCTACAACGACCTCAACCTGGAGAACAACGAGGCGCAGAAGAACCTGCACGTGGCCACCAGCACGGCGGGTGAGACCGCCAGCAGCGCCCGGCGCCTGGTGGGAGCCAGGGCCCTGGCGACCGCGGAAGCGAGCTTCACCCCCGTGGGCCTGTCCTTCCAGATGAAGAACACGCGGGCCAGGGGCGAGCTGGTCCTCTTCCGCGTGGAGGACGCGCCGCCCGGCTGGGAGAAGTCCATCACCCCCGAGCGGCGCTTCCTGAGTCCCGGCGCGACGGTGACGGGCTCGGTCAAGGTGACGCCGCCCCCGCACGCGCAGGTGTGTGACAGGCGGGAGCTGCAGGTGACGGCCTGGGCCTCGCGGGGAGACACCCTGGTGCGGCTCGGCAGCTCCACGCTGGACGTGGGGCTGCGCGAGCCCACGGGGCTGACGCTGCAGCAGGCGCTCTCCGGCAAGTGCGAGCGCGTCTGCGTGGGGAAGACCTGCTACCCGGCCGACAACCAGAAGTGCGCGCGGCTGGAGGTGAAGGCGTGCGTGACACCGGCGGAGCCGGGCGTGGTGTCCTGGGTGGAGTTCCGTGAGGACAAGTCCGGCGTGGTGCACCACGCGCCGGGCGTGACGAATGAGGATGGCTGCTTCACCGTCTCCCATCAGGCCACGCAGGGCGGCGTGTGGCGCACCACCGCCGTCTTCCCCGGCAGCAAGTGCCTGGCCCCCGCGCGCGCGGAGACGAAGGCCACCCTGGCGCTGCCCATCTCCACGGACCAGGACAAGGACGGTGTCCCGGACAAGGAAGAGCTGCACGGCGACTACGACAAGGACGGCCTCCCCAACGTGGTGGACCCCGACAGCGACAACGACGGCATCCCTGACGGGCAGGAGAAGTCCGGCGAAGACCACGACATGGACGGGCTCCCGGACGTCATCGACCCGGGCAACGGCAACTGGTGATGCGACCGACCCGAGCCCCTGGAGAGCCCCCCATGCACCGCGCCTCGCTTCGTCTCCTCCTGCTGCCACTCGTGCTGCTCGCGTCGCTGCCCTCCACGGCCCGGGCCCAGCTCAACCTGGGCACCGTCAACGTGGGCCAGACCGCGTCGTCCTCGATGACCGCACCCGCCCTGGGCGTGTTCCTCCAGCTCGGCGGGTGCTCGGTGACGGGCTTCACCTCGGGGAGGCCGGTCCGCCCCGCTGCCGGAACGTCGGTGGTCCGCACGGAGGCGCCCGCCTCCTCTCCCTGCCCCGCCGCGACCTTCGACCTCTACGGGGTGGCCTACGCGCCGACCCGGCACTTCAGCTTCCGGTTCCCCTCGCTCGGGGACGTGGGCACCTGGTCCCTGCGGTGCACGGGCTACTCGCTCCCCGTGGGCGCCTGTCGCCAAAACGTCTACTTTCCGTGCGGCTACGAGTGCCCCGATACAGGCGGCCTGGCCACTACCACCATCCAGGACGTCACCATCAGTGTCGTCAACGGGCTCCCCTCTGGCACGGTGACCTGGTCCGGCGAGCCCCGGCACGGCGGCACCGTGTCGCTGACCACGGGCGCGGTGGACCCGGATGGCGGCGCGCTGCGCTACCAGTGGAACGTCATCGCCCACCCGTCGGGCAGCACCGCGGGCGTCACCAACCCCGCCTCCGCCACGGCGTCGCTCACCTTCAATGGCGAGGCCAACTTCGGCGACTGGGTGATGCGCCTCACCGTCATCGACGACGAGGGCGAGCAGGTGACGCTGCCCGACGTCCCCTTCACCGTGCGCAACCAGCCGCCGCGGCCGCTCGTGACGGGGCCCATGCGGGTGGACGTGCACAGCCCGGTGTCCCTCTCCATCCCCGCCACGGATGATGACGGCGGCGACTACAGCCTCGTCTCCTGGCAGGTCCAGGCCCCCTTCGACACCGGCTGGCGCACGCTGCCGGCCGGGACGCCGCGGCACCAGCTCTCCCTCACGCCGAACGTGCCCGGGGAGTGGCGCTTCCGCGTCCAGGTGCGCGACAACGACGCGGAGAACCAGGACGGCACCAGCCCCGAGCACGTCCTCACCGTGGACAACCCGCCGCCCGACGTGAGCGTGACGGGCGCGCACCTCGTGCCCCTGGGCGCCCCCGTGCTGCTCACCAGCGTTGCGTCGGACCCCGACGGCGGCGGCGTCACCTACGACTGGGAGCTGCTCCAGGCGCCGGTCAGCTCGGGCGAGCTGCCCCGGCGCGGCTTCGCCACCTCGGCGGACCTCACCGTCTTCACCGCCTCGCCGGGCAGCGCGGGCACCTGGGTGTTCCAGCTCCACGTCTCGGACGAGGAGGGCGGCACCACGGACGCCATGCCCTTCGAGGTGCTGGTGGACGCGAAGCCCACGGTGGAAATCAGCGGAGGCAGCTCGCGCGTGGAGTCGGGCTTCACCCTCACCACCACCTCCGAGGACCCGGACTCCCCATGCCCGACGCGCGCGGACCGGTGCCACCGCGTCGCCCCGGGCCGCACGCCCGTGGTCTCCGGCGGAGTCCTCCACCACGCCTGGTACGTGGACGCCGTGCCGTACGAGCTGCGGCTGACCCACCTGCCCGGTCTGGTGGCCAACACCTTCCCTGGCGTCATCGCCTTCAACCCCTCGCTGACCTTCGCGCCAGGGCGGATTCCTCCGGGCATCTACCGCTTCCGCGTCGAGGTGAGGGACGCCGAGGGCAGCGTCGGCGAGGACTCGGTGACGGTGGAGGTGATGCCCGGGAACGGCGCCCCCCTCGCCCTCCTCAGCCCGGCGCGGCGCTACTACCCGGACGCGGACGGCCGCCTCACGGAGGCGGTGGTGGTGAGCGGCGCCGCCAGCGTGGACCTGGACACGGTGCTGTCCGGAGGCTCCCCTGCCTGCGAGCGCGGCATCTGCAACTACGCCTGGGTGGCGGATGGGCCGCTCGGCTGCCCCGCCTCCACCGCCGTGGGCGGGCCCGGGCTGCACTCCCTCATCCTCTTCCCCGCGGGCGCCGTGGTCCCCGCGAGCTGCCTGGGGCCCTGGACGGTGTCCCTGCTGGTGACGGACGACGACGCGCCCGCGAAGTCCGGAGGCGCCAACGTGCAGCTCTTCGTCGGAAGCTGCGCGGGGCACATCTGCATTGACTCGCCCACGCAGGCCCGGCCGCGCGTCGTCAGCAGCGCCAGCGCCCTGCGCGTGCCCATCACCTACCACGTGGACCCGTCTGTGTACGCGTGGCAGGAGCTGGAGTACGGCTTCTATGCCCGCATCGAGGTGCTGCGCGCGGGCACCCTCGAGGTCATCTACACCGCCTTCGACTCCAACCCCGCCTTCGCCGCCCCGGGCGAGGTGCTCTCCTTCGACTGGAACGGGCGCAAGGCGGACGGGACGCTCGCCCCCGCGGGCAGCTATGACCTGCGCCTCACCCTGGTGGACACCAACTTCACCCCGGTGGTGGGCACCCTCCAGCGCATGGCCATCCTCTACGAGCCGGTGGCCCTCACCGTGGGGCCCGCGAGCGACCGCTTCGTGCGGCATGCCTCCCTGGTGGCGGGCTCCGACACGGTGGACGTGACGTACGCCGTCACCGGCGCCATCGGCCTGGACCGCATCCGCTACACCGTGCGCGGCGCGGCGGCGGGCTCGCCCGTGGCCGCGGACGTGTCGCGCGCCACCTTCGCCACCTCGGGCGCGCTGAGCTGGAACGGACGCTCCGGGACGCTGGTGCAGAACCCGGGCGACTACGTCTTCACCGTCATGGCCTATGCGGGCACGAGGCTGCTGGCCAAGGCCGAGCACGCCTTCGCCGTGTACCGGCTGGGGCTGGGGCCCGTGACGCCGCCGCCCGCTCCGGGCCTGCGCGTGGTGGCCAACCTGGACGACGACAACCTGGACGGCGTCCCCGACTTCACGCAGGTGGGCGTGGCGGACCTGGACCTGGCGCGCGTGGAGCTGCGCGTGGAGCCCGCGTCCATGCGCGGCACCGTCACCGTCGCGCGGGAGGGCACGGACGTGTCCCCCGTGGCTCTGTGGAGCTCGACCTCCAAGCTGGCTGGGCACGCCCTGCCGCTGGACATCCAGCGCCCGGCGCAGCCGCTGCCCGCGGCGGTGTACGTGGAGGGTGTGCGCGGCGCCACCACCGCGCTGGAGCTGCGCTTCACCCCCGAGGGCCACGCCCCCCTGGTGCCCGCGCGCCTGCCGCTCAACGTGGTGGCCGTGCAGGTGCTCCGCGACTTGAGCGAGCCGCTGGACAGCGTGCCGGACGCACCCGTGCTGTCGCTGGTGCCCGGGCTCTGGGAGTCCGCCTACGACGTCACCGGCTCCACCCCGGAAGGCCAGGGCCTCGGCACCCTGCGCAACGCGGGCTTCGGGACCGGCGCTTTCGTCGGCTGGGACCCCCAGGCCTTCACCGTGCGCGTGGTGGACGCGGCGGGCAACCTGGACCCCGGTGCGGTGGACGAGGTGATGGTGGTGCTCGGCACCCTGCATGACGTGCCAGCGCCCGCCGGAGGTGGGGGCGGCTACACCGACAACCCCACCCTGCTGACCCTGTTCGAGACGGGGCCGGACACCGCCACCTTCGAGTCGCGCACGCAGCTGCTCACCGCGGATGCGCTTGGAACCGCCGTTCTGGATGACGCCTTCGCGGTGTGGGACCCGGTGGCGGGGCTGGCCGTCCCGGACGAGGACCCCGATGACAGGACCCACAACCTGGGCCGCGACGGCGACGACTTCCTCCTGGGCGGAGTGGAGGTGACGTACGTGCCGCCCACGGGCACGGTAGCGGAGCGCCCGCGGGTGGTGCTGCCCACCTGCGAGCGGGGGGTAGACGCCCGGCGCGACGTGCACCTCCGCGTGCACATCTGGGACGAGCCCTACAAGGACATTGGCTACGTGCACCCGACCAAGGGCTTGGAGGGCGCGGGCAATGACAAGTTCGACTGGATGGAGGGCACCGGCGTGCTGGCCAACGGCACGCATGACCCGGGTGAGCTCAGCGAGCCGTACCAGGACTTCAGCTCCGGCGTTGTCGGCTACGTGCATGGTGGGTCCCTGCCGCCGCCCATGGACGGCTGGGGCCCGACGGAGTCCGAGTCCACCGTGCTGGAGGAGGTCCTGCGCGCCAATGCCTCCTGGGCGCCCGCGTGCATCCGCGTCCGCGTGGTGGGCCCCATCAAGCACGAGCCCGCTCCGAAAGACGCCTCGGGGGTCAGCATCATCGCGGATGGGCACATCCTGGGTGATGCGACTGCCGGGACGGACGACCTCCGCGTCATCGAGTCCTCCCCCGTGCCCTTGAACCCGGGTCTGGTGTACGTCTTCTACGGGGCGCCGACCATGATCATCGACGGGGAGGGTGCCTATGCGGTCGCCGCGATTCCAGGCGTGTCGTGGCGGATGACGGAAGCGTCCTTCACCGTGCTCACCACCAATCTGGACCCGGCGCTGCGCGTGCTGTCGCACGAGCTGGGCCATCTGCTGTCCAACCGGTTCGACGCGTTCAACCCGGAGTGGCAGTTCTTCCCCGCCCTGTTCCCGCTGCGCCCGGACGACTTCCCCACGATGAACCGGCGCTTCCCGGCGAACACGCTGCGCGAGGTGCTCACCCCACGCCTGGGCGGTGCGGCGCACAGATACGACGTGGGCAACACCCTCCTGCACCCCTTCGAATGAGGCCACGCACCATGTCCCTCCGCTCCCCGCTGCTGCTGGCCGCCGTCCTGCTGCTGGCTCCTCATGCCCGGGCCGAAGACGGCAAGCCCGAGCACGTGCTGTCCCTGCTGCTCACCACCTTTCATGGCGCGTCCGAGCTGGGCGGCCCCGAGGTGTTGTCCGCGCTCGCCCGCGTGAAGCAGGAGCCCGACACCTTCATCCCCCTGCTCCTCCAGGAGCTCGAGGAGGCCCGCCTGGAGGAGGCCGCCGGGGACGCCGAGGCCGCCCGGCGCATGTCCAGCGCCGCCGGCCTCCTCGCCGGCCGGGCCGGACCCAAGGGCCGCGACGCCCTCGAGTCCCTGCTCCCGGAGTGGCAGAAGGCGCGCGATGAGCACCAGGCCTTCATCGAGGCGAAGCGGAAGGAGGCCCCCTCGAAGCCGTCCGAGGCGCTCATCGAGGAGCTGCGCAAGCACGAGCGTGCCCTGCGCCTGCTCGCGAGGCTGGAGCACTCCGTGCTGCGGGCCATGTCGGGGACCGGGGACGCGCGCTTCGCGGAGGTGCTGCTGGAGCGCCTGCTGTCGGAGGCCGAGCTGGCGCTCGTCTACGTGGACCACCTCATCCTCGTCGCCCCGAACAGCTCCAAGGTGCAGCAGGCCCTGGCGGAGCTGATGGAAAAGACGGAGGACCCCGACGTGGCCCTCCGCATCGAGTACCTCCTGAAGCACGGCAAGGTGCCGTGAGCGAGCAGGTGCTTCAGCGGGCCACGCCCAGCCCCATCGCCAGCAGCACCGCCAGCCCCACGTACAGCGGCACGTTGAGCGCCAGCGTCAGCCGGTTGATGCGGCGGAAGCGCGCCTGCTCCTCGTCCGCGAACCAGATGCCCTCGTCCCCCGTGGTGCGCCCCTCCACCGCGTGGAAGAACAGCGCCGCGTACGCCACCTCGACGAACAGGCTCACCAGCACCAGCCCCACGAAGGCCAGCGCCCATACGTCCACGGTGCTCAGCGCGCCCATCCACCGCGCCCTGCTCCAGAACAGGCCCCCGAGCACCAGCGCGATGCACGCCACGTCATGTGCCACGCCATACGGTGGCCGCCAGCTCTTGGTGACGTAGAGCAGGTACAGCTCCGCCGCGCCGCGCAGCCACATGAACGCGGCGAAGGCGCCGAGCATCGCGCGCGCCTCCACAGGCACCGCCGTGTCCATCGCCACCAGCGGGCAGACGAGGAACCAGAGGAACACCGCGTAGAAGAGCCACGCCACCTTGGGCCCGGAGATGCGCCCGCCGCGCGCGCCCTTCGCGTTCTGCGCGCGGCGGAAGTAGAGCGCGGCCCCGGCGCAGACGAGCGCGAGGACGGTGAGCAGGACGCGGGTATGCGGGGAGAGCATCAGAAGCGCCGGGGCGGGGGGTAGTGGGTGGGAAAGCGCTCCAGGTACCACGCGCGCAGCCGGGGCAGGTGCTCCAGCGAGACTTGCGGGTGGAGGTGGTGCACCACGTGGCAGCCCACGTTGCGCGGCGCCAGCCCCAGCCGGCCCAGCCACCCGAGCCCGTGGTCCGCCGTCACCGCGAGCACGTCCTCCAGCGTGCGCCCGCGTGCCTCCTCCGCGGTGTGCTCCGCCAGCAGTCGGTACGCGTTGAAGCCCGAGGCCACCAGCAGCGGCAGCCCGTAGCCCCACGCCACCGCCTGCGGCCACCGCCACGCCAGCGCCAGCACGCCCAGGTGGAAGAGCACCTGTCCCGCCTCCGAGCGCGCGCAGGCCCGCACCTCCTCCGGGTCCGCGGGCCCGGTGGCCGCCGGTGCCTGGAGGAACACCCGCGCATACGGGACGCGCAGCGCGGGCACCGCCCACGCGAGCAACCCCACCAGCCCGCGCAGCACCCAGTAGGGCACCACGCCCACCAGCAGCAGCCATGCGCGCGCCAGCCGCCACCCATGCAGCGGCCTGCGGCGGTACGGGTCCGAGGGCAGGCCCGCGTCCTGGTGGTGGCGCAGGTGGTGGTAGCGCGTGGACTCCCAGGTGCTGGCCACCGGGTAGCCGGCGAGCACCTCCAGCAGTCGCAGCCCCGCGCCCTTGCGCGGCGCACTGAGGTGGACGGCGTCGTGGAAGATGACGCCCAGCGCATGCAGCCGCCCGGCGATGACGAGCACCGCGAGCGGCGCCACCACCGGCCACCGGGCCATGGCGAGCCAGCACGCGCCCATCCACGCCCACTCGACGGCGGTGAGGCGCAGCAGTGACGGCACCGTGGCACGCACCAGCAGTGTGCGCGGTACCGCGGCGCGCGGGGGAAGGGAGACGGGCGCTGTGCCCGGGGCTTGCAGTGAGACGCTCATGGAAGGTTCGGAAGGCAAGGTGAGCACATGCGGGGAGGGCTGTTGCAAGCCCCAGCCCTGAATGGACAGCACGCGGGCGGCGGGGCACGCTCGGGGCACCTGCCCGGGCTGAAGCCCTGGCGCACGTCGCGCAGGGCCGGAGGCGGAATCCCATGAGCGTTGGACCCGGGGGGAACCTGGCTGCACAGGTGTATGCCCCGCTGCACACGACACCGCGCGTCGAGCGCTGGGGCTGGACGTGGCCCCGGTGGACGGACCCGCGCCTGCCCTTCGCCGCGCTCCTCACGCTCTACGGGGTGCTGGGCTTCACCTTCTTCGGCTTCAACCGCAGCCCGTGGCAGATGGCCACGATTGTCGTCACGGGCAGCGTGCTGGACGCGGGCCTGGGATGGCTGCTGGAGCGGCGGAAGGTGGTGCCGCTGAGCGCGTACATCTCCTGCTGCTCGCTGGCGCTGCTGCTCAACTACTCGCACTCCAGCTGGCTGCTCTTCCTGCCGGTGTGGCTCGCCATCGGCTCCAAGTACGTGCTCACCTTCGAGGGCCGGCACGTCTTCAACCCGTCGATGTTCGGCGTGGCCCTGTCGCTGCTGCTGTCGCGCGAGCTCATCACCGCCGCGCCCGCGTACCAGTGGGCCAACGGTGAAATCGCGCTGTCCGCCTTCATCCTCATGGCGGCGCTGGTGCTCTTCCTCTTCCGCGTGGGGCGGGGCTGGCTGGTGGTCAGCTTCCTCTTCTTCTATGCCCTGCAGACGGCGGCGCGCGCGTATGTGATGAGGCACCACCTGCCGCCGGAGGTGCTCTTCCTCGGCACGCTGGGCGCGCCGTCCTTCTTCATCTTCGTCTTCTACATGCTCACCGACCCGGCCACCTCGCCGGGCACGCGACGCGGGCAGGTGCTGCTGGCCCTGGCGATAACGCTGGTGGACGCGGTGCTGCACTTCAAGGAGAGCGTCTACACCTTCTTCTACGCGGCCCTCACCGTCGCCTCCGTGCGCTTCCTCTTCCTCCACGCGCGCGCGGCCTGGAGGCGCGGCGCGGGCGAGCACCTCAAGGGGCTGCTGTCGCCGATGTGGTTGAAGCGCGCGGCGCTGGTGGGCGGGCTGGGCGCCGTCATGGCCGGGGGCTTCACCCTGGCCGCCACGCAGTCGGTCCGCGCGGCGCCGCTGGCCTTCCGCATGGAGCGGCTGGACGCGGCGGCGGTGGGGCTCGGCTCCCGCATGGGCCACACGCTGGACGAATTGGACCCGCGCCTCGCGCACGTGGCGAAGTGGCTGGTGGCGGTGGGAGACGCGGTGGCCACGGGGGACTACGACGGGGACGGGCGGCTGGACCTCTTCCTCGCGCACCCGCTGGCCACGCCGGAGCACCACGCGGGCCTCTACCGCAACCTCGGCGACTTCCGCTTCGAGCGCGTGCCGGTGCCCGCGCTGGAGCGCTTCGCCACCTTATATAAGGAGGAGGGGCTGGCGGGCGGCGGCACCTTCGTGGACTGGGACGGAGATGGGGACCAGGACCTGGCGGTGGCGGTGGCCTTCGGGCCGGTGCGCCTGCTGCGCAACACGCTGCGCGACACGGGCGTGGCGGGCTTCGAGGACGTGACGGTGGCGGCGGGCGTCGCGGACCACGCGGTGAGCCTGGGCCTCACCTTCCTGGACTACGACCGCGACGGGAACCTGGACCTCCTCGTCCTCAACGCGATGACGACGCACCTGCCGGACTACACGCCGCCGGTGCCGCTCAACCTCTTCCGCCTGCCCCCGGCCGAGCACCCGGAGGACCGGCGCATGTTCCGCTTCATGCACGACGGCTGGCACAACGCGACGAACGGCGGCCTCAATGCGCTGTACCGGGGCCGGGGCGACGGGACGTTCCAGAAGGTGGACGTGAAGGCGCTGGGCCTGGGGGACACGCACTGGTCGCTCGCGGTGAGCACGGTGGACCTCAACCGCGATGGCTGGACGGACCTCTACGTGGCCAACGACTTCGGGCCGGATGACGTCTACCTCAACGAGGAGGGGCGCCACTTCCGCCGCGTGGCCGGGCGGCTCTTCGGGGAGATTGGGAAGGACACGTACAAGGGGATGAACGCGTCCGTGGCGGACTTCGACCGCAACGGCTGGTTGGACGTGCACGTCTCCAACGTGCACCACTCGCTCCAGGCGGAGGGAAGCCTGCTGTGGATGGTGGGGGAGGGGGATGAGCCCTTCGTCCCGGCGTTCCGCGACGAGGCCACCTTCCGTGGCGCGCTCAACGAGCGGCGCTTCGGCTGGGGCGCGGCGGCCGGAGATTTGGACAACGACGGCTGGCCGGACCTGGTGCAGACCAACGGCATGGTGGACGACCGGCTGGACGGGGCGGAGTGGCGCATCCCCGACGGCCAGCGCAAGGACTACTGGTACGTCAACCACAAGCTGATGCAGTCCGGGCCGGAGATGCACACGTACGCGGACAAGTGGGGCGACATTCGCGGGCGCACCATCTACCCGAACGAGGCGCGGCGCGCGTACCTCAACCTGGGTGACGCGAAGCCGGGACACTTCGTGGACGTGGCGCGCGAGCTGGGGCTGGACGACCCGGAGAACTCGCGCGGCGTGCTGCTGGCGGACCTGGACGATGACGGCGACCTGGACGCGCTCATCACCAACCAGCACGCGCCGGTGTCCGTGTACCGGAACACGCTGCGCGGAGGAGCCACGCCGGACGCGCACTTCGTGGGCGTGACGCTGGTGGGGAACGGCGGGGGCACGCACCGCAGCGCGGTGGGCACGCGCGTCGTCGTGGCCTACGAGCAGGGCGGCCAGCGCGTGGAGCAGGTGCGCGAGGTGGGGCTGATGGGCGGCTTCTCCGCGTCGGCGGACCCCCGGCTGCACTTCGGCCTGGGCCGGCACGCCGGACAGGTGAGCGTCCGGGTGCACTGGTACGGCGGCGCGGTGCAGGAGGTGACGCTGGAGCCGGACCGCTACCACGAGCTGCGGCAGCCCGCGGACGGGGCGGTGTTGCGCGGGAGTGCCACGCCATGATGTCTCCCCTCAAGGGCTCCACGGTGCGGCGCGAGTCGCTCACGGAGGCGCAGCGGGCGCAGATGCTGGCGCTGATGCAGCTCTGCTACGCGGGCGTGTCGCCGGAGCAGTTCGCGGAGGACCTGGACGGCAAGCAGTACGTCATCCTCATGCACGCGAGGCGCGGCTCGGAGCTGGTGGGCTTCAGCACGCTGCGTGTCGCGGAGGAGCGCGCCGGGGAGCGGGTGGTGGAGGTGGTGTACTCGGGCGACACCGTCATCCACCCGGACTGGTGGGGCCACAAGGTGTTGCAGGTGTGCTTCGGGCGCTTCCTGCTGTCGCGCAAGCTGCGCAACCCGCTGCGCCCGCTGCACTGGCTGCTCTTGAGCGCGGGCTTCAAGACGTACCTGCTCGCGGTGAACTACTTCGCCCGGACGCTGCCCCGGAGGGACTGGACGCCGCCGCCCGGACGCGAGGACTTCCTGCGCGAGCTGGCCACTCGCTGGTTCGGCGCGCAGTACGACGCGGGCCGGGGCACGCTGCGCTTCCACGGCGCGCACTACCGCGTGCGGGACGGCATCGCCCCCATCGACCGCGCGGCCGCGGCGCACCCGCACATCGCCTTCTTCGCCGAGCGCAACCCCGGCCACTCGGATGGCGAGGAGCTGGTGTGCCTGGTGGAGATTCGCTGGTGGGATTTGACGAAGGCCCTGGGGCGCAGCGTGTGGGGTCAGCTCCGGGGGCTGGCCCGGCGCGGGCTGCGGCAGGTGGGCGTCCGCGTGGGGACTTGAGGGAGCGTGCCGTGACTGCATCCGCAAGGTACGCACGTGGAACGGAGGCATCACCGATGCTCGGTTCCGAGGCGGCCGGATTCGGAGGTGCAAAACTCATGCTCGGCGGAAGCGCGGGCACTCCAGGACCGCGCCTGGGGGCCTCCCTCGTGGTGGCATCTTCCGTGTTGGATGGCGGCCGGGGGCGGGCGCCCGGTGTGCAGTCGACTCTGTGTGTCGAGGCCGCGTCATGATTCCGTCCTCGGTGCTCCTGGGAGGGCTGCGTGCCGCGCTGGCCCCCTCCGCGCTGCGCTTCCGCCGGGCCCTGCACGACCCCGAGGCAGCGCAGGCGGAGTGCCTCGCCCGGGTGCTGCGCGCCGCTTCGGGCAGCCAGCAGGCAGCGCGCATCCAAGGCTTCGACCGGCTGAGAACCGCGCGGGATTTCCAGGGCGCAGTGCCAATGGTGACCCCCGACGGCGTCGCACCCGACGTGGAGCGAATCGCGGCCGGTGAGGCCCGGGTGCTCACCCGCGAGCCGGTGACTCGCTTCGAGCCGTCGGGCGGTTCCTCCGGTGCCAGCAAGCTCGTGCCCGTGACGCAGGGCCTGCTGGACGAGTTCCAGCGCGCCCTGTCGCCCATGCTGTTCGAGCTGCTCCACCAGAGGCCCGTGCTCCGGACGGGGCCGAGCTACTGGTCCATCTCCCCCATGGGCCGCAAGCAGGGGCGCACGGCGGGTGGGCTCCCGGTGGGAAGCGTGGAGGACAGCGCCTACTTCTCGCGTGCGCTGCGGCCCCTGCTCTCGCACGTGTTCGCGGTGCCGGGAACCGTGGGCGCGCTGCCCGACGTGGAGCGCTGCCGCTACGTGACGCTGTGGCACCTCGTCGCGAGCGGGGACCTGACGCTCCTCAGCGTGTGGAACCCGAGCTTCCTCACGCTGCTCATGGACGCACTGGAGCAGCACGGAGAGCGACTGGCCGAGGACCTGGAGCGTGGCACCTGCCGACCACCCGTGCCAGGTGAATGCCGGGCGGAGCAAGCGAACCTGGAGCAACCGCCCCCACTTCGAGAAGACGGGGCAGCGTGGGCGGACGTGGAGCGAGGCGCCTACGGAGTACGGGGCCCGGAGTCTCCCACCGGTACTGCGGCCCGCCCTGGAGTGCCGCTGGCGCAGGCGCGCCAACAGGCCATCCATCTGGCCGACGAGGACGCTGTACGCGCGGTCCTCGCTAGCATGCGCTTCACTCCCCAACCTGAGCGCGCCGCCGCGCTCCGCTCCGCCCTGCGGCACGGACTCCAGGGCCGTGCACTGTGGCCCCGTCTCTCGCTGCTCAGCATGTGGACGGATGCGCAGGCCGCGCACGCGGTGCCCGCCGCGTGCCGCCGCTTCACGGGCGTCGAGGTCCAGGGCAAGGGGCTGCTGGCCACGGAGGGCGTCGTCACCGTGCCGCTCCTCGACGCGCCCGCGCCCGTGCTCGCCGTCCGCAGCCACTTCTTCGAGTTCCTCGACACCGAGCACCCCGATGCGCGCCCGCGCCTCGCGCACGAGCTGGAGCGGGGCCACACGTACTCGGTGCTCCTCTCCACCTCCGGAGGGCTGCTGCGCTACCGCCTGGGGGACCTGGTGCGCGTGGAGGGCTTCCGGCACGCCACGCCCTGCCTGCGCTTCCTCGGCCGCGCGGACGCCGTCTGTGACCTCGTGGGGGAGAAGCTCTCCGCCACCCGCGTGGCCGCGGTGCTGGACGCCACGCTGCCGTCCCTCTTCGGCGGCGCGCGCCCCGCCTTCGCCATGCTCGCCCCCGAGTGGCCTGAGGCGCCGGAGCCCCCCGCCTACCGCCTCTTCCTCGAGACCTCCGCCCCCGACACGTGCCTCGCCGAGGCAGCCGCCACCGTGGAGCGCGCCCTCCGCGAGGGCCACCACTACCGCTACGCGCGCGAGCTGGGACAGCTCGGCCCGGTGCGCGCCGTGCGCGTCTCACAAGGCGCCCGGCGCTACGAGTCTCGCTGCATCGCGCTCGGCCAGCGTGCCGGCGACATCAAGCCCATGGACCTGCACCGCCAGCCCGGCTGGTCCGCCCACTTCTCCGGAGCCGCCGCGTGAGACAGCCCCTGCACCTGCAACCCCCGGACGCCCGCCCCACGCCCAACGTGGACCTGGAGGCGGAGGCCGACCTCGCTCGCTGTGGCGCGCTGAAGGACTACTGGTACGTGGCCTGCCTCTCCACGGAGCTGAAGGCGGGCCAGCCCCTGGCGCGCACCCTCTTCGGCACGGGCGTGGTCCTCTTCCGCGACGAGCACGGCCAGCCCACCGCGCTGCGTGACAGGTGCCTGCACCGCAATGCGCGGCTGTCGCGCGGGGCCGTGTTCGACGGACGAATTGGCTGCCCGTACCATGGCTGGGTCTACGACGCGGCTGGCGCGGTGGTGGAGGTGCCCTCGCTGGGCCCCACGCAGCGGAGCGAATTGCTGGATGCGGACACCTGCGCGCGCGAGGGCCTCCAGCCCGAGCCCTGCAAGCTGGGCCGGCTCCAGCGCTTCCCCACGGTGGAGCAGGACGGGCTCGTCTACGTCTTCATGGGCGGCCCCGACGCCGCGCGCGCGCGGGCCGAGCCCTTCCGCGTCCCCTACTGGGGGCAGCCCGGGTGGACCGTCTACTTCATGGTGACGCGCTTCCCGAACGGGGTGACGAACCTCGTCGAGAACTTCATGGACGTGCCGCACACGCTCTTCGTGCACCCGGGCTGGTTCCGCAAGCCCGCGCGCAAGCGCGTGCCGGCCACGGTGCACCGCACGGCGGGCAGCGTGCTGGTGACGTACAAGCAGGAGCACGACACCGTCACCGGCCTCGGCCGTCTCTTCAATCCGAGCGGGCGACCGCTGCTCCACACGGACAACTACTACGTCCCCAACGTCACCCGCGTGGACTACCAGTGGGGCGACCACGGCTTCGCCATCAACTCGCAGTGCACGCCCATCGGCCCCACGGACAGCCTCGTCTACACGGCCATCAGCTACCGGCTCCCGGTGGACGTGCCGGGGGCGCTGGTGGGGCGGGCGCTGATGCCGCTGGTGCGCTGGTACACGCGGCAGGTCATCCAACAGGACGTGGTCATCATGGGCATCCAGCGCGAGGCGCTGCTCGACGGGCCCGGCGGCGGCGTCTACGCCGGCACGGAGGCGGACCTGCACCACGCGGACATCGAGGCGTACCGCCGCTGGCTGCGCGAGGGCGGCCACGGCGCGGGCCCCGAGGACGCCCGGCGCGACATGGCCTTCTGGATATGACCTACCCGGAGCGGTAGGGGAGCTCGACGATGAAGGTGGACCCGAGTCCCGGCTCGCTCTGGAGCTGGAGGCTCCCGCCGTGCGCCTCCACCAGCCGCCGGGTCATCCAGAGGCCCAGCCCCAGTCCTCCGAAGTGGTCCTTCGGCGCGGCGCGCTCGAAGCGGCGGAAGATTCGGTCCTGGTGCTCGGCGGGAATCCCGATGCCGTGGTCCTTCACGACGAGCCGCGCGCGCTCCGGGCCGCCGTCCACCTTCACCTCCACGGGGCGTCCCCGGCCGTACTTGAGCGCGTTGTCGAACAGGTGGAGGAACACCTGCTCCAGGCGCTGCCGGTCCCACTGTCCGAGCACGGGCCCCTCGGCCATCACCGCGACGAGGCACTCCGAGCGCTCCACCGTGTCGGCGGAGCGCGCGACGGCCTCTCGGACGAGGCGGGCCAGGTCGACCTCCTCCGCCTCCAGCCGGAGCTGGCCGCCGCTGATGCGGGACACGTCGAGCAGCCCGTCCACCCGGATGGCGAGCCGCTCGACATAGCCCAGGGCCTTGGTCAGGCGCTCGTGGAGCCGCTCCCCTGGGGCCTCGTCCCCGGCGGACGAGGACATCCGATGGAGCGACTGGAGCTGGAGGCGCAGGGCCGTCAGCGGCGTCCTCAGCTCATGGCTGGCGCCCCAGAGGAAGTCGTCGCGGCTGCTCAGCGCCTCCAGCAGTTGTTGCTCGACCTGCCTCCGGTGGGAGACCTCATTCTCCAGCGCCTGGGCACGCTGCTGGAGGAGGGTGACCTCACGCAGGCGGCAGTCCGGGTCCTCCAGCCCGGCATAGCGCTCGGTGGGGACGACGTGGGAGTGCGCCCGGCAGATGTCGCGGAACGGCCTGGCGTGGGCCTCGTCGCCGAAGCCGCCGAGCGCGTAGGTGCACAGCAACGAGAATGGGTACCGCGCGGCGAGGTCGTTCCACAGCTCCTCGAGCGCCACGGCCGCGTCCGGATTCCCCTCCCGCCAGAGGAGGTCCACCATCTCCCCGTAGGCACGGACCCGGCGTCCGTGGCCCTCCGCGAGGGCCCTCGTGAGTGCTCCGCCGACCACCTCCTGGAAGCGCCCTTCGTCGGGACTGCCATTCACCATGAACCGGGACAGCGTCTCCCGGGCGTCGAGCAGGGTGAGCTGGCCGCTGCCGCATGCGGCCTCGACGTCCACGCCCGCCGCCGCGAGCCGCTGGAGGATGGCCCGCCGGTGTGGCTCCGTCGCGATGACGATGAGCGGCTCCCCCGCCGCCAGGCCTGCCCCCAGGTACTGGTCGAGGACGTCCAGGAGGAACGCCTCGTCCTCGTAGAACTGGACGATGTGGCTGTCGTTCGCGGGGTGCCGCAAAAGCTCCTTCCCCAGGTGGTACGCGGAGCCTTCGGGCGGGGGAGGCGTACTGGGAAGACGCATGGTGTCACCGGGTACGACAGGGGCTCCAGTATCCCCCCCGGGTTGAAGGCCCGCCAAGTTACGGCCGGCTCGCGCGACTTCTGGCCGGGGACTGTGTGCGCCAGCCAACCGTGTTTCAGGGTGGGGTTGTTTCACTCCACCTGGGGGCGACGGGGCCGCGAGCCCAGAGGGCCCGCGGCCGTCGAGTCTGACTCACCCACGCCGCGAGTCGTGCGCCGGGCGGCGATGCGTCGAGCGCTCCCACTCCCACCGCTCGCGCTCCAGTCGCTCCTGACGCTCCCGCTCCAGGCGGGCCAGCCGCTCGCGCTGAATCCGGGCCTGGCGCTCGCGCTCAATCCGAGCCTGACGCTCCTGCTCCTGGCGCTCGCGCTCGATTCGAGCCTGACGCTCCCGCTCCTTGCGCTCGCGCTCCAGCCGCGCCTGCCGCTCCCGTTCCTGCCGCTCGCGCTCCAGCCGCGCCTGCCGCTCGTGCTCCTGGCGTGCGTGCTCCGAGCGCTCGCGCTCCGCACGTCCCTGGCCTGACGGGGGCTGGATGCTGGAGGCGCCATGCACGCCCTGGGCAAGCACCGGACTCCCGACGGACATCGCGAGGACCACGAGCACCCGAATCAGCTTCCCCTTCATGACGGCCTCCAATCGAGCGGCGGTAGGCGCCGCGTTCTGTCCCTTCTGACGGGAGGCTCCACGGCCGATTCTTCCGGCGCCCATTTCCGTTCATTACGGGACCGGGAGCGGCCTCCCGGCACAATCCCTTTCATGGGAAAGTCGGGGGTTTCACGCCACACTTCGGCTGGACGTTTCTCGCTCGTCAGGGAAAATAGCGTAAATGTTGCTTACGAAGTGGGGGTCTCAGTCCTCGGATGAACGGACCCGCGAGGTATCGAAACACTTTGAAACAGAAAACACGCACTGAGGATTTGAAATTCATATTCCAGGTGTGTCACGAATAGCGGGCCTTTCTCCCTGGAGGTATTTCGTTGGCTATTCGAGTCTTGAAGAAGTTTGGCGCGGCATGGCTGGGCCTGGCGCTCACTGCGTGTGGAACGGTCGACCCGGCGGCGGGTGACGAGGCGCAGAGCGGGCAGAAGGCGGGAGAGGACATCCAGGCCTCGCTGGGCGACCTGGGCAAGGCCGGCGTCGCTGGCGTTCACGAGGACGGCATCCCGTCCACGATTCGCGGTGAGCTCGGCATGGTGGCGCGCCCGGTGTCGGGCATGTCCGTCGGCCAGGCCGCCGTCGCGGTCGCTCCGGCGCTGGCGGCGGTGTCGCCCGTGTTCCGGCTGAGCGCCGAGGACATGTACCTGCGCAGCGCGCGCACGGACGAGCTGGGCAACCAGCACCTGCGCTACCTGCAGACCAAGAACGGCCTCGAGGTCGTCAACGGCGAGCTCCTCGTCCACGTGCGCCCCAACGGCACGGTGTACCTGGCCAACGGCTCCGCCCGTGACGGCGTGAACCTGCCCGCGAAGGCCACCGTGGCCGCCAACGCGGCGGCGCAGGCCGCGGTCCGGGCCACGCCTGGCACCGGCATCGCCTCCTCCGGCACCCCGCGCCTGGTGTACGTGCGCGACGAGGCGGAGAAGCTGCACCTGGCCTGGGAAGTGCGCGTGACGGGCGTACAGCCCGAGGGCATGCCCCTCGTGGACATGGTGTACGTGAACGCGCGCGGCGGTGAGCTGGTCGCGCGGCACCCGAAGATCCACTCGGCGCTCAACCGCCGCGTGTACTCGGCCAACAACGGCACGAGCACCCCGGGCACCCTGCGCCGCAGCGAGGGCGGGGCCGCCACCGGCGACAGCCACATCGACATGAACTACGACATGCTCGGGTTCACGTACAACTGCTACAAGACGCTCTTCAACCGCGACTCGTACGACAACGCGGGCGTCACGCTGACCAGCACCGTGCACTACAGCACCAACTACGTGAACGCCTACTGGGACGGCACGCAGATGGTGTACGGCGACGGCGACGGCGTGAACTCCATCGAGCTGGGCAAGGACGCGGACGTCACCGTCCACGAGCTGACCCACGCCGTGACGGAGCGCGAGTCCAACCTCACGTACTCCGGCCAGTCCGGCGGCCTGAACGAGGCCATGTCCGACACCTTCGCGGCCATCTGCGAGAGCTGGCAGTCGGGCAGCTGGAGCACCGCGGCGGCCATCTGGATGGTCGGCGAGGACATCTGGACCCCGGGCACGCCGAACGACGCCCTCCGCTACATGGACGACCCGGCCAAGGACGGCGCGTCCAAGGACTGGGCGGCCAACGTGACGTCGGGCACCGACGTGCACTACAGCTCGGGCGTGCCGAACCTGGCCTTCGCCCTGCTCTCCAAGGGTGGCCTGCACCCGCGCGGCCGCTCCACCATCAACGTGCCGGCCATCGGCGTCGAGAAGGCCGGCCGCATCTGGTACAAGGCCAACACGGACCTCTTCACCGCCTCCACCACCTTCGCGCAGGCGAAGACGTGGACCATCCAGGCGGCCGTGGACCTGGGCTATGACGTGGCCACGCAGGACGCCGTGAAGGCCGCGTGGGAAGCCGTGGGCGTGGGCGTCACCACCCCGCCGCCGGCCACCGTCCCGCTGACCAACAACGTGGCTGTCACGGGCATCTCCGACAGCGCGGGCAACAGCAGGTTCTACACCCTGGTCGTCCCGACGGGCGCCACCACCCTGAAGTTCACCACCGCCGGTGGCACGGGTGACGTGGACATGTACGTGCGCTTCGGCGCCGCGCCGGACTCCGCCACGTACGACTGCCGCCCCTACGCCAGCGGCAACGCCGAGACGTGCACCATCACCAACATCCAGGCGGGCACCTACTACGTGATGCTCAACGCGTACTCGGCCTACTCCGGCGTGTCGCTGACGGGCGCGTACACCACGGGTACTCCCCCCACGGGCAACGTGCTGACGCGCGGCGTTCCGAAGACCGGCCTGTCCGGCGCCTCGGGCTCCGTGTCCGCGAACTACACCCTGGCCGTGCCGGCCAACACCGCGTCGACCATCTCCATCAGCGGTGGCACGGGCGACGCGGACCTGTACGTGCGCTTCGGCTCCGCGCCGACGACGACCGTGTATGACTGCCGTCCGTACAAGTCGGGCAACGCGGAGACGTGCTCGCTGGCTGCCAAGACCACGGCGGGCACGTTCTACGTGAACATCCGTGCCTACTCGGCCTTCTCGGGCGTGTCGCTGGTGGGTAACTACTAGCCTTCAGCGCTGAATGAAGCACCGGCACCCGGGGGCCTCACGGCCGCCCGGGTGCTGTCGTTCCAGGGGAGGCCTCCGCCGCACGTGCAGCTCTAGGTGTCCACCCGGGGACGTGCCTCGGGCTCCTCGAGCGGAGGCCCGGCGCACGGCAGCTCCACGGTGAAGGTGGTGCCGACGCCCACGGCGCTCTCCACCTGAATCCGCCCACCGAGCGCGGTGAGGATGGCCCGCACCAGGTGCAGGCCCAGCCCCAGGCCGCCGTAGGCGCGGATGGACACGGCCCGCTCGAAGGGCTCGAAGATGTGGGGCAGCCGGTCCGGGGCGATGCCGATGCCCAGGTCGCGGATGCACAGCCACGCCGTGCCGCGCTCCACTCCGGCCGCGACGGTGATGGGCTTGCCGGCGCCGAACTTGATGGCGTTGGAGAGCAGGTTGAGCAGCACCTGCGCCAGCCGCGTGGTGTCCCAGCGTCCGGTGATGGGGTCCTCCACGCGCAGCTCCATGGTGCAGCCCGCCTTGGCCAGCGGCTCTCGCAGCCGCTCGGCCACGCGGAGGATGACCTCCCGCAGGTCCACCCGCTCCAGATTCAGGTCCAGCCGGCCGGCATGGAGGCGCGAGACGTCCAGCAGCTCCTCGATGAGCGTGGCCAGCTTCAGCGACTGCCCGTCGATGGTGCGCAGGGCGCGCAGCGCGGGCTCCGGCAGGCCGGAGGGCACGTGACGCTGGAGCGACTGCACCATCAACCGCAGCGAGGTGAGGGGCGTGTTCAGCTCGTGCGAGGCGACGCTCAGGAACTCGTCGCGCAGGCGGACGGCGTCCTGGGACGCGCGGTACAGGCGCGCATTGTCGATGCAGATGGCGGCCCGGCGCGCCAGCTCCAGCGCCAGGTCCAGGTCCGCTTCGGCATAGCGGCGCCCGGACGCCCCGGAGGCGAGGGTGATGACCCCCAGCGTCTTGCCGCGCGCGATGAGCGGCACATGCATGGCCGTCTTCGCCCCTATCGAGCGCAGCGTCTCCACGTACTCGGGGCCGTTCCCCGCCTCCGCCAGCATCGCGGGCGTGAGCTCCTCGCGCAGGACGGGGCGGCCCGTCCGGAGGGCCCGGATGATGGCGGGCGGTGAGTTCCAGTCGGGTGGGTACGTCGCCATCAGCGTGCGCAGGCGGGCCTCCTTCACGGGGTCCACGTGCGCGAGGGCCATGGTGCGGATGCGCTCGCCCTCCTCGAGGACGATGAACATGCACCAGTCGGCCAGGAAGGGCACCACCATGCGGGTGGCCTTCGTCAGCGTCTGCTCCAGGTCCAGCGACTCGGCCAGGGCGAGGCCGGAGTCGGCCAGGAAGCGCACGGCGGCCTCGGCCCTCCGGCGCTCCTGCACCTCCACCTTGAGCTGCTCGAAGAGATGGCTGTTCTCCAGGGAGATGGCCATCTGCGAGGAGAGCGCGCGCAGCACGCCGACGCGCTCGGGGGTGAAGGCGCGCGTGGCCAGGGCGTTCTCCAGGTAGAGCACGCCCACCGTCTTCGCCTGCCGCTGAATCGGCACGGCCAGGGCGGACTTCACGACGCGCTCGACGATGCGCGGGTCCGTGACGAAGCGGCCCAGGTGCGCCGCGTCTCCCAGCACGAGCGTCTCTCCCGTCCGCCAGGCGTGCTCCACCACCGTGACGGGGACGGCGCTCGCGGAGGCCAGGAGGACGGGCTCCAGGTTGACGGGCTCGGAGATGGCGCCCTGGGCGCGCACCACGAGGGTGCCCGCCTCGTCCAGCACCAGCGCGCCGCACGTCGCGCCCGCGGCCTCCAGGCACACCGCCATCAGCTTCTCCAGCAGCTTGCCGCGCACCACCTCGCCCAGCAGTGTCTCCGACGCCTTGAGGAGGCTGAGCAGGTCCAGCGTGGAGCCGGGCGCTCCGCCCCGCGTCGGCGCGGGCTCGCTCCACGCCCGGTTGCCCATGGGCTTGAGGGCTGGGAATTCCTCCTCCAGCAGCGACACCTTCGCCCACGCGCCCCAGCGGGCATAGGCCTCCAGGGCGGCGCGCAGGTGGAGCGCGGCGAAGCGCGCGCGGCCCAGCGAGTGGTAGAAGCGCCCCGCCAGCTCGTTCGCCAGCGCCTCGTCCTGGAGGAAGCCCTCGCGGTGGGCCCCGTCGATGGCTCCGTCGTAGAGGGCCATCGCCTCCAGGCTCCGCCCCTCCATTCGGGCCACCTCGGCGGCCACGAGCTGGTGCTTGTGGCGGAAGTTCTCAGGGCTCAGCTCCGCCCACGCGCCGAGCTGGCGCTGGTTGTCGGCGATGCGCGCCAGGGTCTCCGCCCGCGCCTCCGGGGTGGCGTGGCCCCGGGCCGCCAGCGCCAGCGACGTCATGCAGTTGTACTCGGGCATGCGGTGCGAGCCCTGGAGGTGCACGGCGTAGCGGACCGCCCGCTCGGACATCCTCAGCGCCTCGTCGAAGTCGCCCAGCAGGTAGGCGACCTGCAGGCGCAGCATGGCGTGGAGGGCGCGGTTGACCTGCGCGAGGTGCTTCTCGCGAAGGAAGGTCTGCTCGTCGAAGTCGTCGTCGTCGAAGCGGGCCGGCAGGCGGGTGTGGCCCTGGAGGGCGCGGATGGCCTGGCGGAAGAGGATGACCGTGTCCCGCATGGGCAGCTCGCCACACTTGCGGAAGAAGGCGAGGCACGTGTCGATGGTGCCGAGCACGCGGGGCAGCTCGGTGCCCATCGCCAGCTCGGCGGAGGGGCCGTTGATGAGCGCATAGCCCGCGAAGTGCAGGTCCCCTCCGGCGAGCCCCATGGCGAAGGCGCGCCGCACCAGGGGGAGGTTGGTGCGCAGCGGCTGCTTCCAGTGGTTGAGGTGCAGGAGCGTGATGAGCGCCTGGCACTCCTGCCGGGGGGCTCCCAGCCGCCGGCCCAGCTCCACCGCCATGCTCGCGAAGGCGTGGCCGGCGTGGGGGTCCCCCAGGCCCGCGGCCAGCATCATCCCGTGAGCCCCGTACACCGCGGGCGCCCACGGGGTGTTGCCGTGCTTCAGCATGAGGTTGAGGGCGCGCGAATTGACGAGGGCGAACAGCTCCGGGTGGATGAAGTAGGCCACGTTGTCCACCTCCGCCAGCAGCCGGACACAGGCGCGCAGCTCGGGGGACTCGATGGGCGGTGCGTCCAGCAGGTCCTCCACCGTGCGGCCCCGCATGTTGACGGCCACCTCGGTCAGCTCGGCGGCGAGCGCCGGGGCGAAGTCGCGCTCCGGCAGCTCCAGTCCGAACAGCTTCAGCCCCGCGCGTCCCCACTGGAGTCCCTCGGCGAAGCGGGCGTTGATGGCATGCGCGAGCACGAGGAGGCAGTAGAGGTCCACCTGCTCCAGCCGGCCAGGTGCATACTCCAGGGCGGTCCGCACCAGGTCCCCGGCGAGGCCGAGGTTGACCGAGTAGTAGGCGCACTCCGCCGCCTCCGCGTGCAGGCGGAAGACCTGCTCGCGGCGCGAGTCCCACTGCGCCCGGGGGAGCAGGTCGATGCCTCGCAGCAGGTACACCAGCGCCGCGCCGAACGCCGACGTCCCCTTGGCCTTGAGGCCCGCGCGGAAGTTGAGCTCGGACACCTCCTGCCCCTCCACTGTGCCCCCGGGCCGCTCCAGGCCCAGGTGGAGGTGGTCCACCACCGCGAAGAGCCGCTCGTCGAGCGTGTCGCCCGGGGCCTCACGCAGCAGCCAGCGTCCGGCCTCGTGGTGGAGACGCCGACGCTCGTCCTCGGAGAGCAGGGCGTACGCCGCCTGACGGACCCGGTCGTGCGCGAAGACATACGTGGCCGCGTGCTCCCGGGTGCCGTCTTTTCTGGGGACGAGGAGCCCCTCGCGCAGGATGCTCCAGAGGGTGGAGGCCGCGTCACCCTCGGAGGCGCCCAGGAGCGCGGCCAGGAGCGACAGCTCCACGCGGTCTCCCAGGCAGGAGGCCACCTTCAAGGCCCACTGGGCCCGCTGCGGGAGGCGGCGGATGGTGGCCATCATCAGCTCCACCACGTTCTCCGTCATCTCCACCTGCTCCATCCGGGCCAGGTCCCATCGCCAGGTGCCGAGGTCCAGGTCGAAGGCCAGCAGGCCGGAGTGGTGGAGCAGCCGCATCAGCCGCGTGAGGAAGAGCGGGTTGCCCGCCGTCTTGCGCAGGAGGATGTCCGCCAGCGGGCGGACGTGCTCGGGCGCGCAGCGGAAGGTGTCGGCGCACAGCGCGGTGAAGGCGGGCAAATCCAACGGGGCCAGCTCCAGCGTCCGGAAGGGCATGGCCTCCTCCGCGCGCAGGGACTGGAGCAGCCGGGACAGGGGATGTTCGGCGTCCACCTCGCGGGGCCGGTACGCGCCCACCACCAGCACGTGGCGGGAGTCCGGGTCCATGGCCAGGTGGTGGAGGAGCTGGAGCGAGCCGGCGTCGGCCCACTGCAGGTCTTCCAGGAACAGCACGAGCACGTGCTCGGCGGACGCGAGCGCCTGGACGAAGGACTGGAAGACGAGGTGCAGCCGCGCCGCGGCCTCCACCGGCTCCAGCTTCAGGGGCTCGGGCTGTGGGCCCAGCAGCGCCTCGAGCCCCGGGAGGAGGTCGGCGATGACGCGGCCATTGGGGCCCAGCGCATCCAGGAGCTTGCGCCGCCAGACGTCGCGCGCCTCGGGAGGTTTCTCTTCCAGTTGGTGGAGGAGTCCCTGGAAGGCCTCGACGAAGGCGGCATAGGGCACGTTGCCCTGGAGCTGGTTGAACTTGCCCTCGAGGACGAGGTCCCTGGGCCCGGCGCGGCGGCGCAGCTCGCGGATGAGGGCCGACTTGCCGATGCCCGGCTCGCCCACCAGCAGCACGCCCTCGCTGGAGCCCTGGCGCACCCGCTCCAGTGTCTCGCGCAGCTGCGCCAGCTCGTACTCACGGCCGTAGAGCCGGTCCGGGAAGGTGAGCTGCCGGGCCAGGTCCACGCGGCCCAGCTCGAAGGTGCCCAGGGGGCCCGAGGCCTGCCGGCGCCGCGCCTCCAGCAGGTCCGCGAGGAGTGCCTCCGCGCTCTGGTAGCGCTCCTCCGGCATCTTCGCGAGCAGCTTCAGCACCAGGTCCGAGAGGAGCTTGGGGACGGCGGGGTTGGCGAAGGCGGGAGGCACGGGTGGCTTCGCCAGGTGGGCATGCACCAGCTCCGCCGGGTCCATGGAGACGAAGGGCGGCAGGCCGGTGAGCAGCTCGTAGAAGGTGGCGCCCAGCGAGTAGAGGTCGGCGCGGTGGTCGATGGGGCGGTTCATCCGCCCGGTCTGCTCGGGGGCGACGTAGGGCAGGGCCCATTGGAGCTCGCCCGGCAGCTCGTGGCCGGGCGTGAGGCCGGCGACCCGCGTGGCGAGGTCGAAGTCGATGACGGTGACGTGCCGGCTGCCGGCGCCCACCACCATGTTGGTGGGGTTGAGGTCGCGGTGGATGACGTGCTGCTGGTGGAGGCTGGCGATGATGCCGGCGAGCTGGAGGGCCAGCTCCAGGAAGGCGTCCATGGCCACCGGCCGGCGGCCCAGCCACTCCTGGAGGTTCTGCGGGCCGGCGTCCTCCAGGAGGAGGGACGGAATGCTCGCCTCGTCCTCCTGTAGCGCCACGGCGCGCGCCACGCCGGGCACCTCTTTGTTCAGCGCGCGCAGCAGCGAGTACTCGTGGCGCAGCATGACCCCGCTGCCAGAAGCGAGCGGACCCGCACGGACCCGCTTGACGACCAGGGGCTCGCCGTCCTGCTTGAAGCCTCGCAGCACCACGTAGCGGCGCCCGCGATGGATTTCCCGCAGTCCTTCGTCACCGAGCGCCTGGAACATTGCGACCTCTCCCGTCTCCCCACCTCCATAAAATCTGGATGGAAATGCCCCGAGGCACGCCCGGCGACGGCCCCCGGAGCGCTCGTGAGGTCGTTGGTGGTGTCATTGCCGGGGCAGCGCTGGCTTCCCACCTTCCCGGTATGAATGCTGCTTCACCCGAGAGTCAGGACGCGCGCAGGGACCGCCTGTTCCAGGCGCTGGAGAGCCTGCTCGCGCTCCCGGCGGCCGAGCTGCGGCCCACGCTGAACAGGGTCAGCCTGCTCATCTCGGAGCTGCTCCGCGCCGACAAGGTGGACGTCTTCCTCTTCGAGCGGTCCACCCAGTGCCTCGTGGCGGTCGGCACGAGCGACACCCCCATGGGGCGCCTGCAGAAGGCCATCGGGCTGGACCGGATGGCCCTGGCCAACGGCGGCCGCGCGGTGCAGGTGTACGAGCGGGAGCAGCCCTTCATGACGGGCCGTCAGGATGAGGACCCGGAGGAGCTGCCGGGCATCAAGCACCGGCTCGGAGTGAAGTCCTCCCTGATTGTGCCGCTGCCCATCGGCGGGGAGACGCGGGGCGTGCTGGGGGTGGTGTCGGCCCAGCCCGACTTCTTCAGCCAGGACGACTTGCGCTTCCTGCTGGCGGTGGCCGGCTGGGTGGGCACGGTGGCCCACCGGGTGGAGCTGGCGCGGGAGCTGACGAAGCTGGCCACGCGAAGCGCTCGCCGCGCGGCGGCCGAGGAGCTCGTCACGGTGCTCGCCCACGACATGGCCAACCATCTCATGCCCCTGCGGGCCCGCATCGAGCTCATCCAGCGGCGCGCCCGGCGCGACGACGCGCGGGACTACCTGCGCGACGCGGACGGCGCCGCCCAGTCGCTCAAGGCCCTCTCGCGCCTCATCAATGACCTGCTCGACCTGAGCCGCCTGGACCAGGGGCTCTTCACCCTGCGGCCCCAGCCGATGGACGTGGTGGCCCTGGCGAAGGACGTGGCCTCCTCCATGCGTGGCCCGAACCATGACCTTCAGTACCGGGGCCCGGAGGAGCTGGTCATCGTCGCCGACCCGGACCGCCTGCGGCAGGTGCTGGAGAACCTCGTCGCGAACGCGCTGAAGCACTCACCTCCGGGGTTGTCCGTGGGGTTGGACGTCCAGACACGGACGCGCGCCGAGGAGCGGTGGGTGTGCATCCGCGTGAGCGACCAGGGCCCGGGCATTCCTCCCGACATGCTCGACACCCTCTTCGAGCGCTTCGCTCGCGGCCCCGGCTCCACCGGGCTGGGACTGGGCCTGTACCTCGCGCGGCGGATTGCCACCGCCCACGGCGGTACCCTGGAAGTGACGTCAGCGCCGGGCGAAGGGACGCGCTTCGAGCTCACGCTGCCCGAGGCACCGTGACTTCCGGCATATCGACGGGCCGGGTGCGCCGCATTAGCGTATCCACACCATGGCGGACACCCGGCAGCAGCAGCCCCCCACGCGCTTCTCCCAGGAGGAAGCGGCGGACATCATCCGCGAGGCCACCACGCGCTCGCTCTCGGGGGACGTGGAGCGGCCCCTCTCTCGCGAGGACGTGCTCGCCATGGCGAAGGAGATGGGGCTGAGTGACGCCGCGGTGGAGGCGGCGCTCGCCTCCCGCGTCAGCAAGCAGCAGGACCAGACCCGCGTCCGCCACGCCATCACCGCGCTGGCGTCGCACGGCCTCAGCTACACCATCGTCATCGGCGGGCTCACCTTCATGGACCTGTTCGGCGGCCCGGGCTGGTGGGTGCAGTGGCCCGCCATCGGCTGGGGCATGGGGCTGGCCTTCCATGCCGCGGGCACGCTCATCGCCATCGTCAACAAGGACCTGCCGCGCGGCCGGAAGCGGGACCGGCGGTAGCGGACGCTTCCGGCTAGCTCAGGCGCCGCAGCCCCGCCAGGTCCTCCGGCCGCAGCGCCCAGCGGGGCGCGGCCGGCGGCGTGGAGAGGGTGCCCGTCTGGACGGCGGGGAAGCCCTCCACCCGCGCGCCATCCGGGAAGCTGGTGAGCGGCTTCACCAGGCTGCCCGCGCCCACCAGGCAGCCCCGGCCCAGCCGGCTCCCGTCGCTGAGGATGGCGCCCGGCTCCACCACGGTGCCCGCGCCCACGTGGCAGCCATGCACCACGCAGCCCGGGCCGATGATGACGCCGTCCTCCAGCACCAGGGCGTTGTCCGGTGACAGGTGCAACACCGTATTGCCCAGCAGCTGCACCCCCGCGCCAATGCGCACCGGGGCGTGCGAGTCGCCGACAATCTTCACCCCGGGGCCGACGATGCAGCCGGGGCCGATGACCACGTCTCCCGACACCTCGGCGGTGGAGAAGAGGGTGGCCGTCGGGTGGACCAGCGGGTGCTTGTCGCGAAACGTATAGAGCTGTCCCATGGGGGCGTCCTCGGCACGGTCTCTCGCGGAGAAGGCGGTGAGTGGCTGACCGGGCAGCGCGAGGCCGCCACCTCGCAGCCTCCGGAGCCGCTCCAGGTCCTCGGCGGTGGCGCGGCGGAGGACCTGGCCAGGACGGCCCTCCACCACCGACTCGTCCGGCACCACCATGCCGGTAGGCAGGACGGTGCCCGCGCCCACGAGGCAGCGCGCGCCCAGGCGGACGAAGGGCATGAGGATGGCGCCGCTGCCCACCTCGGACAGGGGCCCCACCTCGGCGCCCAGGACGACGCACAGCTGGCCCAGCACGGCCCGCTCTCCCACCGTGACGGGGAGCTCGGGCGTGCCGATGACGGTGGCGTTCTCCCGGACGGCCGAGCCCGAGCCCAGCCGCACGCTGCCCCCCTGCGAGCGGACCACTGCGCCCTGGGCGATGACGGCCCCGGGGCCCAGATGGACCGTTCCAAGAACCCTGGCGCTGCTGGCCAGACTGAAGTGCGCGGCCCCCCCGGTGGGCACTGCGGGCGGGCTCACGAGCGGCGGGCTCATTCCCATTGTTTCAGCACCCTACACCCGGCCTCCTCACTTAAAGACGGCCCCGCGGCGCGTGTGGGCTGTCCACCGGCGGACGCTCTGCCCGGAGGAGTCGCCCTCCAGTCCAGGACTTCCGCCCCGCGGGGCATGGCCCCGGGCCAGGTGGCTTCGCGCCGCGCCCGCGCCCGGTCGTGGAGCAGGCCGCCGCTCGGGCTCCTTCGGGCTCACGGTGACAGGCCTCACCTGGCCGGTCAGGCCGGGTGCCGGGTGCCGTCCCTGGACGCGGCTGTTCCTTCCTGACACAAGGGCGGCACGGAGGCAGACAATGTCGGACACATCCCCCGCCGAGGCAGGTTCCTCGCCGGTGGTCGAGGTGGGAGGTCCGCCCGATGGCGCCGTCCCAGGGTTATGGGCGTCCTTGAAGGAGGCCGTGCACGGAACGCGGCAGGACCTCACGCGGCTGCCGGTGCGGCGGGCCATCTTCCTGCTCTCCGTGCCCATGGTGCTGGAGATGGTGATGGAGTCCATCTTCGCCGTGGTGGACGTCTTCTTCGTCGGCCGCCTGGGCGCGGACGCGGTGGCGACGGTGGGGCTGACGGAGTCGCTGCTCACCATCATCTACGCCGCCGCCATGGGCCTGAGCATCGGCGCCACGGCGCTGGTGTCCCGGCGCATCGGCGAGGGAGACCCGGAGCGCGCCGCGCGCACCGCGGTGCAGGCGATTGGCCTGGGCCTGGTGCTGGCGGTGCCGGTGGCGGTGGCGGGCGTCGTCTTCGCGCGGCCGCTGCTGGCGCTGATGGGCGGCTCGCCGTGGGTGCTGGAGCACGGCGTGCGCTACACGCAGGTGATGCTGGGCGGCATGGGCAGCGTGCTGCTGCTCTTCCTCATCAACGCCATCTTCCGGGGCGCCGGGGACGCGGCCATCTCCATGCGCGTGCTGTGGCTGGCCAACGCCATCAACATCGTCCTGGCGCCCCTGCTCATCTTCGGCGTGGGGCCCTTCCCGGAGCTGGGCGTCATGGGCGCGGCGGTGGCCACCACCTTCGGCCGCAGCTGCGGCGTGGTGTACCAGCTCTACCGGCTGGCGCGAGGCAACGGACGGCTCCGGCTGCGCCGTGAGCACCTGAGGCTGGAGCCGGGGACGATGCTGGCCATGCTGCGGATGTCGGGCGCGGGCACCGCGCAGTCGCTGGTGCACACCGTCAGCTGGGTAGTGCTGGCGCGCATCGTCGCCACCTTCGGCAGCGCGGCCGTCGCGGGCTATACGATTGCATTGCGCATCGTCCTCTTCGCGCTGCTGCCCTCGTGGGGACTGAGCAACGCGGCCACCACGCTGGTGGGGCAGAGCCTGGGCGCGCGGAAGCCGGAGCGCGGCGAGCAGGCCGTGTGGACCGCGGCCCGCCTCAACGCCGCCTTCCTGGGCACGCTGGGGTTGCTCTTCATCATCTTCGCCAGACCGCTGGTGTCGGCCTTCGCGTTCGAGCCCGAGGTGGTCTCCCACGCGGCCACCGCCCTGCGCCTCGTCAGCTCCGGCTTCCTCTTCTACGCGTTCGGCATGGTGGTGACGCAGGCCTTCAACGGCGCGGGTGACACCACCACGCCCACCGTGCTCAACCTCTGCTGCTTCTGGCTGCTGGAGCTGCCCCTGGCGTGGGTGCTCTCCGTGCCGCTGGGGTTGGGGCCCTCGGGAGCGTTCGTCTCCATCTCCGTCGCCTTCTCCGTGCTGGCGGTGGCCGCCGTCATCCTCTTCCGGCGCGGCACCTGGAAGCACCGCGAGGTCTAACGCATGTCCCACCGGCTCTCCTCCTGCGTCCTGGCCTGCGCGGTGCTGCTGGCCGCCTGTGATTCCACGGTGGAGGTGGCGGACGACGCCGTCGCCTGCGCCGGGGCCCCGTGCACCGCGGGCGCGTGCTTCTCCAACGGAGGGCAGCCCGCGTGCCGCTGCGGCGCCTGGGAGGAGGCCGCGAAGGTGACTTGCGCGGTCGCCGCCTTCGAGGAGCCGGACGACCACGGCGGCTCGCCCGGGGAGGCCACCGTCCTGACGCTCCCCATGGCCCGGAGCACGGGCAGCATCGAGCGGGGCCGGCGTGACGACATGCGGGACAGGGACCTCTTCGCCTTCACCTCCGCGGCGCGCCACGCGTATGCCTTCCGCTGCGGCCAGGGGACGCTGCCCGACTGCAAGCTCCGCCTGCTGGACTCCTCCGGCAAAGGGGTGTCTTTCCTCCTGCAGGCGGAGGGGCGAATCTCGGTGGTCCTGGCCCTGTTGGACGCCGGCACCTGGTACGTGGAGGTGGCTGGCGGGGCGGAGGTTGGGACGTACACCTACGAGCTGCTGGACCTGGGCCCGGACGACCACGGCGACACGCGGGAGCAGGCCACCGTGCTCCAGTCCTCCAGCGGGCCCTTCCCGGTGCGGCACAGCCTCTCGTCGGACCGGGACGTCTTCACCTTCCGCGTCGTTCCGGACCATGGCTACCGCTTCAGCTGTGAGCACGTGGGCGCCCTGTTCCAGGAGCTGCGGCTGACGACGGCCGGTGGCACGCTGGTGGATTCCCTCGAGTCGCCCGACACGCACCGCGCCGGAGTGGGAGGGCGGGCGCAGATGGCGTCGGACTGGTACGTGGAGCTGCGCGCGACGGCGTCTCTCGGCTCCTCGACGTCCTCCTGCCGCCTCGAGGACCTGGGCGCCGACGAGCACTCGGACGTGCAGGTCGGCGCCACCCCCGTCACCCCGGGCGTCGCGGTCCCCGTCACCCTCCAGTGGACGGGGGACGTGGACATGCTGTCCTTCACCGGGGAGCCCGGTCACCTCTACACGGTGCGCACGGAGCCCTCCGGGCCGTGGGACCTGAAGGTGCTGGACGCCTCCGGGGTCGTGCTGCGGGACGCCACCACGGACACGGTGAGCTTCACGCCGAGCGTGCCGGGGACCTACTTCCTCCAGGTCCAGGGCGGGCTGCCCTGGCAGCCGCGCTTCCTCCTCGCGGTGATGGACCTGAGGCTGGACGACGAGATGTGAGCGGAGTCCATCACTCGGGAGGCCACTGCCCGGCGCCTGACGGGTGGCGTGTGCGCTGAAGAACACGGGCCGCGAGCACGCGGGGGGCGGTGCGTTGGCGGGACGGGGCGCCGTTCATAGCTCCTGTGCGCGCCGTCAACCCGAGGTCCGCGCTTGCGTTGCTCATCGCTCCACGGGGGATTTGCTCCCCTGGCCATCGTCCTCTTCATCGCCCTCTCGGGCTGCGACCCCACCGTCGAGGCGGTGGACGACGAAGTCGCGTGCGCGGGCGTGCGGTGCACGGCGGGCGCGTGCTTCTCCAACGGGGGGCAGCCGAGCTGCCGCTGCGGCCCGTGGGAGGAGTCGGCGGGGCTGCTGTGCCAGGTCGCCGTCTTCGTGGTGCCGGATGATCATGGGGGCTCGCCCGAGGAGGCCACTCCGGTGACGGTAGGGGAGGGGCCGGTGGAGTCCCGCATCAGCGCCAGCACGCGTGGCATGTCGGACCGGGACCTCTTCACCTTCACCGCGAAGGCGGGCCACAGCTACGTCTTCCATTGCGTGTCCGTGTCGCTGCCCCACTGTCAGCCCCGCCTGCTGGATGCCGCGGGTCGCCACCTGGGGGCCTTCACCCTCGACGCGAAGCGGTCCGCGTGGCTCTTCACGGGGCTGGAGGAGGGCACGTGGTACGTCGAGGTGTCCGGAGACGGAGGCAGCACGGGGACGTACACGTACCAGCTGCTGGACCTGGGCCTGGACGACTACGGCAACTACCCGGAGGCCGCGTCCCGGGTCAGCCCGTCCGAGGTGCCCTTCACGGTGACGAGCACCTTCCTGGCGGACGATGACGTCGTCCGCTTCCAGGCCGTCGAGGGACATGGCTACCGCTTCGGCTGCGAGCTGCCGACGTTGGAGTCCGGGGTGGTGCTGCGGCTGCTGGAGGCTTCGGGCCGGGTGGTGGACTCCGCCGAGGGACTCGGGACGCGCCGCCTGCCCCAGCTGGACTTGAAGGCCACCACCTCCGGACCCCGGTTCGTGCAGGTGAGCCCGACGTACGGGCAGACGCCGATGACGTTCAACTGCCGGTTGACGGACCTGGGCCTGGATGACCATGGGGACACGACGGCCACCGCCACGCGGCTGACGCCCGGGGTGCCCGTCTCCGTCCGCATGCACTCCAGAAAGGACGTGGACGAGCTCGTCTTCACCGCGCAGCTCGGCCACCACTATGTGCTGCGGCAGCAGCCGCCGGTTCCCGTGGACATCCAGCTCTTCGATGCCGGCGGGCGACGGCTGGGCGTGAGCGTCCCCAACGGGTACCTCTACGTCCCGGGGGGTGCGGGGGCGTATCACCTCAGGCTCACGGCGCCCCGGAGCGGCTCCTCGGACGAAGCCTTCAACCTGGTGGTGGAGGACCTGGGCCCGGACGACTACCCCGCCTACGTGACGGATGAGGCGCCCCATCCACTGGGCGTCCCGATTCCAGTGCGTGCCCACTCCGCGGTGGACCCGGACAGCCTCGACTTCGGCGTGGAGGCGAACGGTGTCTACGCCATGACGTGCGAGCCCGAGTGCCGGGCGAACATCTTCGTCACCGGCTCGTGGGACACCTCGGCTCCCGCGCTGGTGGGCTCCAAGCACTTCAGCGCCAACGGCGACACGTCCCTCAACATCACCCTGAGGCCGAGCGCCGTCCTGGGGGGCGCGCACACCGTGAAGCTGGAGCGGGTGGGGACGGATGACCACCCGAGCACCCAGGCCGGCGCCACGAGGCTGGCGCTGCCAGTCTCGATAGCGGGCAACTTCGAGGCGGAGAACGACCTGGAGTTCTTCATCGTCCCGCTGCAGGCCGGACGGGCCTACAGGGTGGAGGCTCCACCGTCCGTGAGGGTGTCCTTCCTGGGGCCGGACGGTTACTGGGAGGCGGCCATGGGCGGCCGGTACGTGGCGCGGGCGACGAGCAACCACGGGCTGACGCTCCGTCTGGAGGAGGGTGGCTTTCCGGGGACGTGGAGCCTGAAGCTCACGCCGGAGTGAGGGCCGAGCGCTTGACTCGGTGGGCCGGGCGGAGGGCAATGCGTCCCATGCGACGAGCGCTCCTGCTGGGTTCCCTGCTCCTGTCCTTCTCCGCCACGGCGGCGGAGGCTCCCAAGTCCTCCGCGGCGAAGGAGGCTCCCAAGTCCTACGTCCTCAAGGCCGCGCGCCTGTTCGACGCGAAGACGGGGCGGCTCGTCACGCCGGGCGTGGTGGTGGTGCAGGGCGGGAAGGTGGCGGCGGTGGGGCAGGGGGCGAGCGTGCCCGCCGGGGCCCGGGTGGTGGAGCTGGGTGACGCCACGCTGCTGCCGGGCTTCATGGATGCGCACACGCACCTGACGGGCGAGCCCGGCGACGACTGGCGCCAGGACGTCATCGACGACCTGCAGCGCACCATTCCCGAGCAGACGCTGGAGTCGCTGCCGAAGGTGCGCGCCACGCTGATGGCGGGCTTCACCACGGTGCGCAACCTGGGAGCGCCGGACTTCATCGACGTGGGGCTGCGCAACTCCATCCGCCGGGGCACGGTGGTGGGGCCGCGCATCCTCGCGGCCACGGTGGGGTTGGGCAGCACGGGCGGGCACTGTGACGGGGGCAACTCCTTCCGCAAGGGGACGTTCGTGGAGGAGTCCACGCGCGGCGTGGCGGACGGCCCGGAGGCGCTGCGCGCCAAGGTGCGGGAGAACCTCAAGTTTGGCGCGGACCTCATCAAGGTGTGCGCCACGGGCGGGGTGCTGAGCCTGAACTCGGACGTGGACTCGCCGCAGCTCACGCAGGCGGAGCTGGACGCCATCGTCGACGAGGCGCACGCGCGCAAGCGCAAGGTGGCGGCGCACGCGCACGGGGCGGAAGGGGCGAAGCGGGCCATCCGCGCGGGAGTGGACTCCATCGAGCACGGCTCGATGCTGGACGACGAGGCGCTGGATTTGATGACGCGCAAGGGCACCTGGTACGTGCCCACGGCGATGGCCTTCCAGGGCGTGAAGGAGCGGGCGGACCAGGGGAAGATGCCGGAGGAGAACATCCGCAAGGTGCGCGCGGTGGACGAGGCGCGGAAGCAGGCGCTGCGCAAGGCGATTGCGAAGGGCGTGCGGATTGCCTTCGGCACGGACGCGGGCGTCTTCGCGCACGGGCGCAACGCGGGTGAGTTCGCGCTGATGGTGGAGGCGGGGCTGCCCGCGGCCGAGGCGCTGCGCGCGGCGACGGTGAACGCGGCGGAATTGCTGGGCGTGTCCGCGACGCTGGGCACGCTGGAGCCCGGGAAGCTGGCGGACGTGGTGGCGGTGCCGGGCAACCCGCTCCAGGACATCCGCAAGACGGAGGCCGTCTTCTTCGTGATGAAGGAGGGCGTCATCCACCGGCACGACACGGCGACGGTGGCGCCGAACGCGGCGCGCTGAGCGCGGCTACGGCAGGCAGATTTCGAAGCCGGTGCGTCCGGGCGGGAAGGTGTCGCGCGGGCGCGAGGCGGGCGTCACGGCGTAGAGGTGGAAGTCGAGCCGGCGCTGGAGGAAGCCCTTCAGCGCCGGAGCCAGCGCGTCGTCCTCACCCTGGTAGAGGGTGAAGAAGTGGAAGCCCTGGCCGTGGAAGTCCGCGTACACGCGCTCCAGCAGGGCGCGGAAGATGGCGGGGTCCTCGCCGCGCACGCTGGTGTTGCAGAGGTAGAAGTAGCGGAAGTCGCTGCCCGGCGCGGGGAGGCGCGGCGCCCGCACCACGGACGCCATGGCATTCCAGCCGAGCCGCACCCAGCGCATGCCGCCCCGGTACGCGTGCACGCGGTAGCGCTTCACCGCCTCCGGGTTCCACGCGGAGGTGCAGCCCACCAGCCGCCCGCCCGAGTCGAAGGCGAGGTACGTGTCCTCCACGCGCAGGCCCGGCCACCGGGCGAAGCGGTGCTCCAGCTCGCCGGTGTCGTAGCGGTAGCCGAAGGGGCGCGCGCGGTGGTCCTCGTCGAGGAGCGTGGCCAGGGCGGGCACGTCCCCGGGGGTGGCGCGGCGGACGGTGAAGGGGCTGGGGCGTGGGCGGCGACGCAGGAGGAACTGGATGGAGACGGCGGAGAAGCGGCGGAGCAGGGCGTAGTGGGGCTGGGCCTCGCGTCCGGGCCGCCTGCGCACGAGCGCCTGGAGGGCGGTGGCATTGGAGGCCATGACGGCGGTGAGGAAGGTGTCCACGCCCAGGCGCTGCGCGGTCTCCTCGAGCACGGGGCCGAAGTAGCGGGCGAGGCCGCGTGCACGGCGCGCGGCGAAGCGGGTGCGCAGGTCGCCCAGGTACCCCACGCGGCAGGGGCGGCCTTCGAGCCAGCCGTCCCGCACGTGGATGGCGCCCATGCCGTCGAGCGGGCCGCCCTCGCCGTGGACCCAGACCTCGGCGTCACCGCGCTGCATGTCGAAGAGGGAGAAGTAGTCGGGGGCGCGCTGGGTGGAGAGGACCAGCTCGCCCTGCATGGGCACCGCGCCGAACAACTCGAGCAGCGCGGCATTGTCATCACGGGTGGCGCGTCGGAGCAGGCTCATGCGGCGGCGGGGAGCCTACGCGAGAACGTCGCGCAAGGCCCCGCGCTGGCCGTGCGTTGGCGGGGAGGCCGGCGCCGTGCTCACATCCGGACGCGGAGTGCCCCAAGGGGTACGGAAGGAAGGGCCATGCGGGAGCTGTTGCTGCGCCTCAACCGCCACTTCGCTGGCCGCCTGGCCACCACGGTGGTGGTGTTGATGGGGACCTTCCAGTGCTACTGGTGGCTGAACGCGAACCTGCCGCCGCGCTTCGACTTGTCCCTGCCGGTGGATTCGGCCATCCCGTTCCTGCCGTGGACGTACGCCGTCTATACGTCCTTCTTCGTCTTCCCGCTCGTGGCGGCCTGGGCGCTGGAGGCCGAGGAGTACGTGCGGATGCTGGGCGCGGTGCTGGTGGTGAATGCGCTGTGCTACCTGGGCTTCTTCCTCTTCACCTCGCACTTCCCGCGCCCGTCGGTGGAGTCGATTGAGTCGCTCTACTGGCGCGAGCAGTTCCGGGTGATGTGGTCTCAGGATTTGCCGGGCAACACGTTCCCGAGTCTCCACGTCGCCGTCACCGTGCTCGGGGCGCTGCGGCTGCGGCACCGGCGCGCGGGTGTGCTGTGGCTGGTGTGGGCCGGGCTCATCTCGCTGTCCACGCTCACCGTGAAGCAGCACTTCGTGGTGGATGTGGTGGGCGGCGTGGCGGTGGCGCTCGCGGCGCATGCGGTGTTCTTCCGGCGGTGGTCCGTGGGTGGAGCGGACGCCGGGACACCCGTGGGCGCGGTGAAGGTGCCGGGCGAGGTCCGCCCGTGAGTGGCGCACCCGTGGACATTCCCGCTCCGCCGGGGCGGCTCAACGTGGTGCTCGCGCTGGGCATCGTCGGTGGGGGCGTGGCGCTTCAGTGGCTGGCCTCACGCGCGGAGGGCTGGCCCGGAGTGCTCGGCGCGGGAGTGGCCTTCTCGTTCCTGTTCCTGCCGCTGTACTCGCTGCTGCACGAGTCCGAGCACCGCGTGTTCCACTCGAGGCCGGTGGTCAACGAGGGCTTCGGCCTGTTGCTGGCGGCGTTCTTCCCCGGGCCGTTCTCCTTCCTGCGCGCGTGTCACCTGGGGCACCACCGCCGCAACCGCAGCGACGCGGAGATGTTCGACCTGTACTACCCGGGAGACGATGTGCGGAGAAAGCGCGTCATCTTCTACTCGCTCTACCTGGGAGGCTTCTGGCTGCTGGTGCCCCTGGCGATGGCGGTGGTGCTGGTGGCTCCTGGGGCGCTGCGCGGAAGGCTGGTGAAGGACCCCTCCGCCGTGGCCATGGTGGAGGGCGTCCCCGAGTCCTTCATGCGCCGCATCCGCCTGGAGTGTGTCGGCGTGGTGCTGCTGCACGTGGGACTGGTGCTCGGGCTGGGGCTGTCGCCTGGGCGGTACCTGCTGCTGTATGCGCTCTTCGGGCTCAACTGGTCGGCGCAGCAGTACGTCACGCATGCGCACAGTCCGAGGCATGTGCTGGATGGGGCGCACAACCTGCGGGCCCATCCGCTGTACGAGTCCCTGTTGCTGCACTTCAACTGGCACCTGGCGCACCACCAGCATCCGCGCGTGCCGTGGCTGTACCTTCCGCGCCACGACGACCCGACCCGCGAGCGGCCGGGATACCTCACGGCCTTCCTGCGCTTCTGGCGCGGGCCGAAGCCCGTGGGGCCGGTGTCCGTGGGTGACTCGGCCTCGTCAGCGGGCTGAGCGCTCGCGGAGGCTCACGGAGCACAGCCAGCGTCGGGTGCCTGGAAAGTAGGAGCAGGCCTCACGGGGGCCGCAGGCATGGGCGTCCTTCGCGTCACAGGGGCGCCGACACTTTCCCTGCTCGCAGAAGGTTCCCGCGGGGCAGGGTGGACGGCCAGCGCCGCACCGTTGGATGCACTCCATGGCAATTTCACCTGGACTGCCGGGGAGATAGCCCGTGCGACAGGAAGCTCCTTCGGGACAGCCCTGGCGCTGACAGTTCTCCCCCCAGATTTTGCCACACACCGAGGAGCCATCCTTGAAAGGGACGCACTCCTGTCCCTCAGGGCAGGTGCGTCCCTCACAGGTCGGCATGCAGGAAGGCCCTTCGCGACCCTGCAAACAGATTGAGCCCCCAGGGCAGGAGCCCAAAACTCCAAGCTGGCACGGGCGCCCACAGTGGCTGTTGCAGAGCAGGCCCGGGCGACAGATTTCTTCCTGTTTGAAGGTGAAGGAGGAGTAGCAGGGCTCCCCCTCTTCCGCCGTACCTCGGACAACGCAACTGTGTATCCAGGGGCCTCCGCCCCGGCTCTTCAACGCCCGACAGGTGAACCCCTCCGCGCATTGGAGGTCCGTCTGGCACTCACTGGCCATGCAGATTGAGTGTCCAGAGCCCAGGCTCAGGCATCCGAGCGGGGGCTCACAGTCCTCCGCCTTCCGGCAGGAGCGCTCATGGGTCATGAGTGCACGGCGCTCATCAAGAGTCAGGATGGGGCTTACCGCCCTCACCTCCCCACGGTCCTCCCGGGCCATGGGCTTGCTATCGGACCGGAATCGCCCTGCGCCAACCGCCAGAATGAGCGGCAGCGGGAGCAGGAGCGTTGCAAGGGTTGCGAGAAAGGGGCGCCACTTCATTGGCAGACCCGGGGACAATCCGAATCGTCCTGCCCATCGTCCTCGTCGGCTTTATCGCAGTCCTTCTTCCAGCTCTGGCCTGGAGGACACTCCTGTTCCTGGGCCTCCCTCGTGTCCTTGCGCGCCGCCCGGTCCAGGAAGCCATCGCGCATGTGGTCATGCGGGCACCCCGTCCCGGCCGTGAGCAATACCGCCGACATGACTCCGTGGCGCCAGCGCATGACTCCCCCCGTGGCGGCGACAGCCCATTCAGGGTAGCGCCAGGGAGGGACACGCTGCGCACGAGGGCCCGCGGGAGTGCTCAACAGCCGACGGCCAGCGTCAGCGTTCCGAGGCCTTCTTGAAGCGAAGTCGCTTCAACTCCTCGAAGCGAGCCCTGCTGCGCGGCGGAGTCGTCGCCACCAGCCCCTCGAGCATGCGCTTCGAGCTCTGGTAGATCTCCTCCACGGCGATGTCGAAGGCGTCGGTGTTCTGCTTCGACGGCTTGCGCGTGCTGGCGATCTTCCGGACGAACTGCAACGCCGCCGCGCGGATGTCGTCATCCGTGGCGGGAGGCTCGAAGTTGAACAGCGGCTTGATGTTCCGGCACATGCCCCAAGGCTAACCCGAGGCCCGGTCAGAGCGCTCGCGGTGTGGAAGTCCCGAGGATGCGGGGGGACTCGGAGGGGCAGGCGGCCTGCGCGGCGGCGGGCGCCGCCTCGCTCGTCGTCGAGTCCCTGGCCCGTGGCCGCACCCGTCTCAAGATTCCCTGGGCGAAGATGCGGCTGCCCAGCACACAGGCGACCGTCCCGGGGCGGGCCAGGCGGCTTGCAAGAATCCAGGTGGGGCGAAGCCCTGTCCCACGGTCTCGCTGACGGAGCGGGCCGCAGTCGTTATAGAAACCGGAACCATGTCCTCTTCGTCTTCGCCCCGGACCTGTCTCGTCACCGACCGCGCGGAGCTGGAGCAGATTCTCCAGCTCCAGGCCGCCAACCTGCGCGACCACGTCGCTCCGGAGCAGGCCGCGCGCGAGGGCTTCGTCACGGTGGCCCACACGCTGGACGTGCTGGAGAAGATGCACGCGCTCGCGCCGAGCGTCATCGCGAAGGATGGCGGGAAGGTCGCTGGCTATGCGCTGGTGATGCCAGTGGGCGCGCGCGCCTTCGTCCCCATCCTGGACCCCATGTTCCAGCTCCTGGAGACGCTGAGCTGGCGCGGACGGCCGCTGCACGAGTGGGGCTACTACGTCATGGGACAGGTGTGCGTGGCCGAGGAGTACCGGGGCCAGGGCGTGTTCGATGCGCTCTACCGCGAGCACTGCGTCAGCTACGCGGACCGCTTTGCCTGTACGGTGACGGAGGTGTCCACGAGCAACACGCGCTCGCTCCGGGCCCACGCCCGCGTCGGCTTCGAGACGCTCCAGACGTACCGGGACGCCACGGACGAGTGGGCGGTGATGGCGTTGAGCCTGCGTGACAGTGCTCGCTAGTTCCGGGGAATGAGCGGAGCTGTTCAGCGTTGCATGGCCCCGGAAGCCGCGGGGGGCCTCCCCTTGTGTCCGGATGCTACGGTCCGGCGCCGCTTCCGTTCTCTCTTCACCCGGAGGGCCATACCCATGACGAACCGTCGACTCACGTCGCACCTGAGCATCCCGACCCTGGCCGCGCTCGTCTTCCTCGCCGCCGCGCCCGCGCTGGCGCAGAAGAGCATTCCGCCTGCGAAGGCGCCCGTCAGCCCGCTGGAGATGACGGCGAAGAAGCTGGACGACACGTACGTGAAGGTGACGTACAACTCGCCGCGCATCCAGGACCCGAAGACGGGCCAGAAGCGCGTCATCTTCGGCAAGCTGGTGCCCTTTGGCGAGGTGTGGCGCATGGGCGCGAATGCCGCCACGGAGCTGACCACCACGGGGGACCTCGAGCTCGCGGGCAAGAAGATTCCGGCCGGCACCTACTCGCTCTTCACCATTCCCCAGGCCGACAAGTGGACGCTCATCGTCAACAAGGACGTGGGGCAGTGGGGCGCCTACAAGTACAACAAGGACAACGACGTCCTGCGCGTGGACGTGCCGGCGAAGAAGTCCGCGGACACCTACGAGGCGTTCACCATCGCCTTCGATGACAAGGGCACCGCGCTGAACATCTCGTGGGAGAACACGCAGGTCTCCGTCCCCGTGCGCCCGGTGAAGAAGGGCTAGACGCGGAACAGCTTCGCCTTCCAGATACGCACGGCGAGCTCCTCCCCCGCGCGGGCTTCGCGCGGGGGACCCACCACCCGCAGCAGCGTGCCACCCACCGGGAAGCGGTACTCCGCCGCGTGCCCGAGGAACAGGCGCGCGGAGAGCGGCAGCAGCGTGCCTTCTCCGCCCAGCTCCAGGTCCTCCGGGCGGACCACCAGCGTGTAGGCTCCATCGGAGGCGGTCAGCCCGGCGGGAAGCGGGAACCTCACGCCCCCCTGTGCTGTGTGGAAGTCCCCGCCGCGCACCTGGCCCACGAGGACGTTCGCCCCGCCGACGAAGCCCGCGACGAACGGCGTCGTCGGCTCGTGGTAGAGCCGCTCGGGCGTGTCCACCTGTTCGATGACGCCCCGGTTCATCACCGCGATGCGGTCCGACAGCGCCAGCGCCTCGCCCTGGTCATGCGTGACGAAGACCATCGTGGTGCCCAGCCTCGCGCGCAGGGCGGCAATCTCCGCTCGCAGCTCCTCGCGCAGCGCCGCGTCCAGGTTGGACAGGGGCTCGTCCAGCAGCAGCACGCGTGGGCCGGCCACCAGCGCCCTCGCGAGCGCCACGCGCTGAAGCTGTCCGCCCGACAGCTCGTGTGGCCTGCGCGTCGCGAGCGCTTCCAGCCGCACCCAGCGCAGCGCTTCCTTCACGCGCGACGCCACCTCCGCCCTGGGCAGTCGGCGCAGCGTCAGCGGATACGCGACGTTCTCCTCCACGGAGCGGTGGGGCCAGACGGCATAGCTCTGGAACACCATGCCCAGCCCGCGCCGCTCGGGCGGGACGCGCACTCCGGGCCCGGCCACCGTCTCCCCGCCGATGCGGATGACGCCCGAGTCCGGATGCTCCAGGCCCGCGAGCATCCGCAGCGTCGTCGTCTTCCCGCAGCCGGAGGGGCCCAGCAGGGAGACCAGCTCGCCCTCGCGCACGTCCAGGCTGAGGCCCCGCACCACCGGCGTGGTGCCGTACGACTTGAACAGTCCTTCCAGGGCAATCGCCGCCATCACCGTGCCTCCACCGCGCGCCGGCCCACCAGCGCGAGCACCGCCTGTCCCACCACCACCAGCGCGACGAAGGCGCAGGCCAGCACCGCCGCCGCCGCCGGGTCCGCGTAGCTCTGCAGCTCGAACAGCAGCGTGCCCAGCACCTCCGAGCCCGCCGGCACGAGGAGCACGGACATGGTGATTTCCGTGGCACACGCGAGGAATGCCAGCACGAAGGCCACGGTGAGCGCGGGCCGCAGCAGTGGCAGCGGCGCATCCACGAACGCGCGCAGCGGACCCGCGCCGCTCACCCGGGCCGCCTCCGCCAGCGACGGGTCTATCTGCGCCAGCGCCTCCGCGCTGTTCCGCGTCCCCAGCGCCAGGTACTTCGCCGAGTACGCAATGAGCAGCAGCCACGGCGTGTGCGCCAGCGCGAGCACGAAGGCGACGCGGCCCAGCAGGATGAAGCGCAAGTCCCGCGAGAAGGCGAGGAGCAGCGCCAGCGCGAGCACCGTGCCCGGCACCGCGTAGGGCCACACGGCGAGCGCTTCGACTCCCGCGCCCAGGCGGCGGAAGCCGCGCTGAAGCACCGCCGCCGCGAGTCCCAGCACGCACACCAGCGCTCCCGCCCCCGCCGCCAGCCACAGGCTGCGCCCGGTGGCGCGCAGCGTGCGCGGCTCCAGCAGCACGCCGGACCAGTGGGCCAGCGTCAGCTCCCGCCACGTCAGCTCCGCGCCGAAGCTGCGCTGCAGGGAGGTGAGGAGGATGGCCGCCAACGGGAGCAGCACCATGAGCGCGCAGGTGAGGCCCACGGCCGCCAGGGTCAGCCCCCGCGCACGGCCCAGCGGGAAGGGCCGGGAGGAAACGCCCTTGCCCGCGCTCAGTCGCACGCGGCCCGAGCGCCCTAGAAGCCAGGTCACCAGGAGCGCCACGGGCACGAGCAGCAGGAGTCCGGTGGCCAGCACCGCCGCGCGCGCCAGCCCCTCGTCTCCACCGAGCAGCACCAACTCATAGATGCGCGTGGTGAGCACCCGCGTGGGCGGCGACGCCGACACGCCCAGCAGGTACGGCACGCCGAAGGAGGACGCCGCCATGAGGAACACCATGACGGCGCCGGAGAGCAGCGACGGCAGGGCCAGCGGCAGCGTCGTCGTCACCAGCGCGCGCACGGGAGACGCGCCGCACACGCGCGCTGCCTCCTCCAGCGCCGGGTCCACCCTCCGGAGCGCGGCGGCTCCCGCCAGCAGCACCAGCGGCAGCCCGGACAGCCCCTCGACGAAGGCGATGCCCGCCGGGCCGTAGATGTCGAAGGCCCCTTCACCCAGCAGTCGGTTGAGGTAGCCCGCGCGAGGACTGGCGAGGGACAGCCACCCCATGCCCCAGATGAACGCGGGAATGGCGGAGGGCAGGGTGAACAGCACCGTGAAGGCTCCGCGCAGCGGCAGGTCCGTGCGGAAGAGCAGGAGCGACAGCGGCGTGCCGAGCACCAACGCCAGCAGCGCGGCCCCGGTGGAGATGAGGAGCGTGTTCCCCAGCGCCCCCAGCTCCGCGCCCAGCCAGGACAGGCTCCCATCCCCCTGCGCTCCCAGTCCGCGCAGGAGCAACAGGATGACGGGCCCCACGGCGAAGAACAGGAGAGGCACCAGCCACGCGCCCAGCCCGAGAAGCCGCCCTGAAGTCACCCGCGCACTCATTGGGAGAACGCCCGGGAGAAGGTCTCCTTGAGGGTCCCTCCACGCGTGAGGCCCCGCTCCACCAGCGCGGGTGTCCACGGCTGCGCGCGCTCCAGCAGCGCGTCCACGCCCGGCTCACCGCGTGGCCCTTCGAGCCGCGGGTCCACCGCGTGCATGTCTCCCTTCTCGACGATGAGGCGTTGGCCCTCGGGTGACAGGAGCACGTCCAGCACGGCCTTCGCCGCCACGGGGTTGGGCGTCGTGGCGAAGAGGGCCACGGGGCCGGGGATGACGACGGCGCCGTCCGTGGGCCACACCACCTGGATGGGACTGCCGCGCGCTCGGGCCGCCAGGGCGTTCTCCAGCAGCAGCACGCCCGCGTCCGCTTCGCCGCTCTCCACCTTCTGGAGCACCGCCGCGTTGCCTCCCGCGACGATGGCGCCTCGCGCGCGCAGTCCGGTGAAGAACGCGTCGCCGTACTTCGCCTGACAGAACACCGCCCACGTGAACGCGGTGCCGGAGGTGAGCGGGTCGCCAATGGCCACGCGCCCCTTCCAGCTCCCATCCGCCAGCGCCGCGAAGGAGGTCGGCGTGGGCGTGGTGCCCTGGCGGTGGACCAGGACCATGGTGGACAGACGGATGGCCGCGTAGCGCGCGTCCAGGTCCAACAGCGAGCGGGGGACGCGCAGCACGTGGGGCGAGGCGTAGCGCGCGAAGGCGCCCTCCCGCGCGAGCCGCTCGTAGAAGAAGGGGTCCGACGTGGCGAGCAGGTCCGCGCGCACGGCCCCGGCGGCACGCTCGGCTTCGAGCCGGCTGGCCACCTTCTCGCTGCCGGCCTGGTACCAGTGGACCGTCACTCCGGGGAGGCGCTCCTTCAGCAGCGGGTCCAACGCGTCCAGCACGTGCCGGTACATGGACGTGTAGATCCACACGTCCCCGGAGGGAGCACCCTCGCGCGAGGCCGTGGGCCCGGCGGAGGGCGCGGCGGACTCGATGCGGCACGCGGCGAGCAGGACGAGCGCGGCGGCCAGGCCGGCTCCCCGGACCAGGGCAGGGAAGGGCATTCCCGGTGGATTATGCGGAACGGGGGCGGAAAGTCACCGTCTGCAATTTGCGTATGTATTGCAATTGTATCAGACGCAGCGACTTCCACCCGTCTCCCAAGGTCAGTCACCCCGGAGTGCAACCGCGGGCGGCACGCGCGCGGCGCGTCGCGCGGGCAGCAGCGCGGCGACAACAGCCACCGCGCCGAGCACCAGCACCACCACCGCGTACGTCATCGGGTCCGTGGGCCGCACGCCGCTGAGCAGGTGCGTGAGCGCGCGGCTGGCTCCGGCGGCGAGCGCGAGCCCGATGACGAGTCCCAAGGCGGTGAGCCGCAGGTAGCGGCCCAGCACCATGCCCATCACCTGCCGGGCCCGTGCGCCCAGCGCCATGCGGATGCCCAGCTCTCGCGTGCGCTGCTGCACCGCGTACGCCACCACGCCGTAGAGGCCCACCGCGGCGAGCAGCAGGGCCACTCCGGCGAAGAGGCCCACCAGCAGCAGGTAGAAGCGCAGCGGGGCCACGGTGCCGTCCACCACGGAGGACAAGGTGCGCACGCTGCTCGTCGCGAGGCTCGCATCGAGCGCGCGAAGCTCCTCACGCACCGCCGAGGCCAGCGCGAGCGGCTCGCCCGGGGTGCGCAGCAGCAACGTCATGCCGGTGCCGCGCGCCTGCTCGTAGGGCACGTACAGCTCGGGCTCCGCCGGCGCCGCGAGCCCGTCGAGTGGCTGGTCCTCCACCACGCCCACCACCCGGCCCCCGAAGGGGCCGTTGCCCCAGTCCATCTCCGTGCTCACGGTGTGGCCGAGGGGGTCCTCGCCGGGCCAGAAGCGCCGCGCCGCCTCGGCGTTGACGAGCACCACGCGCTCGCCCGCGTCCCGGTCCCCGGCGCCAAGGCTCCGGCCTCGCAGCAGCTTCGCGCCCATCGCCTCCAGCGCTCCCGGGGTGATGATGCGCACCCGGGTCTCCCACGGTGTGGCCTCCGGGGGGACGGGCCGCTGCGTATCCTTTATAGGGAGGGTCCACCGGATGCCGCCGTCCATGGGGAGGGCGCTCACCGCGCCCGCCGCCTGCACGCCGGGCCGTGCGCGCAGCCGCTCCAGGAGCCGGTCGTAGAAGGCCGCGGGCGCGGCGCTGCCGAAGCGGTAGTGCAGGGGCGGCAGCTCCATCCTCACCGTCAGCACGCCCTCGGGCTGGAAGCCCAGGTGGGTGTTCCGGAGGTGGACGAAGGTGCGCAGCAGCAGACCCGCGCTCACCAGCAGCAGCACCGCGAGCGCCGTCTCTCCCACGATGAGGGCGGAGCGGGTGCCGTGGCGGTGCGCGCTGGTGCCGCCCCCGCCGCTCGCCGCACGCAGGCCGCGCCCCAGGTTCGCGCGCGAGGCGTGCAGCGCCGGCAGGAGGCCGAAGAGGAACGTGGTGAGCACCGCCAGCCCGGCGGTGAAGGCCAGGACGGTGCGGTTCATCGACACCTCGTCGAGGCGGGGGATGTCACGTGGGCCCAGCAGGGCCAGGGCATCCAGCGCCCACAGCGCGGCGAGCAGGCCCGCCCCGCCCCCGAGCACGGAGAGCAGGGCGCTCTCCAGCAGCAGCTCGCGCGCGAGGCGGCCCCGGCTGGCGCCCAGGGCGAGCCGGACGGACAGCTCCCCCTCGCGCGAGGCGGCGCGCGCCAGCAGCAGATGGGTGAGGTTCGCGCAGGCGATGAGCAGCACCAGCCCCACCGCTCCCAGCAGCAGCAACAGCGACGGCCGCACGTTGCCCAGCAGCACGTCGCGCAGGGGCTCCACGTGGGCACCCCGGTCCGCGTTCGTCTTCGGGTGCTGCTCGGCCAACCGGTGGGCGATGCCGGTGACTTCGGCGCGCGCGCCCTCCAGGCTCACGCCCGGGGCGAGTCGTGCGTACACCTCCAGCCAGTGCGCGCCCCGCGCCTCCGCCTTCACCATGCTCTCGTCCCACATCAGGGGCGTCCACAGCTCCGAGCGCGCGGGGAAGTCGAAGCCGGGCGCCGCCACGCCCACCACCGTCCAGGGCTCGGGGCCGCCGAGATTGAGCGGGCGGCCCAGCACGGACGTGCTGCCGCCGAAGCGCCGCTGCCACAGCCCGTGGGAGAGCACCGCCACCTTGGGTGCGCCCGGGGCGTCGTCACCCGCCTGAAGCCCGCGGCCAAGCTGCACGCTGGCGCCGAGCACCTGGAAGAACTCCGCCGTCACCAGGCCCGTCTGGACTTTCTCCGGCGAGGACTCGGGGCTGTCGGCCCCCAGCGTCATCGCCGCGCTCGCCAGGCCCACCATGCCGTCGAAGGCGCGGGCCTGCTCGCGCATGTCCCTCAAGTCGAGCGGCGAGGTGGGGCCGGGGCCCTGCTTGCCCACCGTGTAGATGCGCACCAGCCGCGCGTCGTCGCGCATGGGTAGGGGCCGCAGCAGCACCGCGTGCACCACGCTGAAGATGGCCACGTTGGCGCCAATGCCGAGGGCCAGCGTGGCCACGGCCACCAGGGTGAAGGTGGGGCTGCGACGCAGCCGGCGCAGCGCGAGCCGGAGGTCCTGGAGGAGGCTGTCCATTCCAGGACCCGCGAGCATGGACCATGCCAGCCCGAGCGGCCAGCCCCGCCCGGACAGCGGGCGGACACGGAGCCGGCCTCATGTGCCCGGCGCTGGGACTCCGTTTCCCGCATCCGGACAGCCGCCCTGGCGAGAGGGCTCAGAACGGAAGCTGACCTCGACGCCTTGTGGGTACCGATGAACCAGAATGGCAGGCGCACACGTAGCAAGAAGCAGGGGGGCTCCATGACACGTGAGGGACAGAAGTGGCTGGCATGCCTGGCATTGGTCGTTTGCGCGGCGGTGGCTGGCTGTGGTGCCGAGGAGGCGGCCCACGGGGCTGTCCAGGAGATGAGCGCCGAGGCTGCATCCCGATTGCAAGGTGGCTTCGTATCCGATGGCTCCGCGGGAGCCCGCCTTGCCGCGGGTTCCCGCCACACGGCGGTCCTGAATCCGGACGGCACTGTCTGGGCCTGGGGTGCCAACAGCTACGGGCAACTGGGAGATGGGACGACCACCGGGCGCCTCGCGCCGGTGCGGGTTCAGGGCCTGACCCATGTCATCGCCATGACCGCCGGCTTCCACCACACGGTGGCCCTGCGGCAGGACGGCACTGTCTGGGCCTGGGGTTACAACGCCTATGGCCAGCTGGGAGACGGGACGACCACCGGGCGCCTCACGCCGGTGCAGGTGCCGGGCCTGACGAATGTCACCGCCCTCGCCGCGGGGGCCTACCACACGGTGGCCCTGCGGCAGGACGGCACCGTCTGGGCCTGGGGCTACAACTACTACGGCTCACTGGGAGACGGGACGAACCTCGGACGCCTCGCGCCCGTGCTGGTGCAGGACCTGACGAATGTCACCGCCCTTGCCGCGGGCGCCTACCACACGGTGGCCCTGCGGCAGGACGGCTCCATCTGGAGCTGGGGCCGCAACTACTCCGGCCAGCTGGGGGACGGGACGACCACCCAGCGTCTCACGCCGGTGCCAGTGCAGGGCCTGACGAATGTCACCGCGCTTGCCGCGGGGTATGCCCACACGGTGGCCCTGCTTCAGGACGGCTCTGCCTGGGCCTGGGGGGAGAACGCCTACGGCCAGCTGGGGGATGGGGCGAACACCGGACGCCTCACTCCGGTACCCGTGCTGGGACTGACGGAGGTCACCGCGCTCGCCGCTGGCTTCTACCACACCGTGGCCCTGCGGCAGGACGGTACCGTCTGGGCTTGGGGTTACAACGCCTACGGCCAGCTGGGGGATGGGACGAACACCGGGCACCTCACGCCATTGCCGATGCAGGGGCTGACGAATGTCATCGCCCTCGTCGCGGGTTCCCATCACGCGGTGGCCCTGCGTCAGGACGGTACGGTCTGGGCTTGGGGCGACAACGCCCATGCCCAGCTGGGGGACGGGACGACCACCCAGGGCCGCACTCCGGTGCGGGTAAAGGCATTGGCGAAGGTCACCGCCGTCGACGCTGGCGACTTCCACACGGTAGCGCTGCTGCCGGATGGCACCGTCTGGACCTGGGGTTACAACAACTTCGGCCAGCTGGGGGACGGGACGACCACCCAGCGCCTCACGCCGGCGCGGGTGCCGGGCCTGACGAACGTCACCGCCATTAGCGCCAGCTTCGGCCACACGATGGTGCTGCGGCAGGACGGCACTGCCTGGGGCTGGGGCCGCAACTTCTACGGCCAGCTGGGGGACTGGTCGACGAGCGACCGTCCCACTCCGGTGCAGGTGCAGGGATTGACGAACATCACCGCCCTCGCCACGGGCGCCACCCACACGGTGGCCGTGCGTCAGGACGGCACCGTCTGGGCCTGGGGTTACAACTCCAATGGACAGCTGGGGGACGGGACGACGGCCGAGCATCAGGTTCCGGCACGGGTGCAGGGGTTGACGAATGTCACCGCCCTCGCCGCGGGTGACGCCTACACGGTGGCCCTGCGTCAGGACGGCACCGTCTGGGCCTGGGGCAGCAACACCAGCGGCCGGCTGGGGGACGGGACGACCACCCAGCGCCTCACGCCGGTGCAGGTGCAGGGGTTGACGAATGTCACCGCCCTCGCCACTGGTGACGCCCACACGGTGGCCTTGCGGCAGGACGGCACCGTCTGGGCCTGGGGCCGCAACTTCTACGGCCCGCTGGGGGACGGGACGACCACCCACCGCCTCACGCCGGTGCAGGTGCAGGGGTTGACGAATGTCACCGCCCTTGCCGCGACTGGTAGCAATACGGCGGCCTTACGGCAGGACGGCACCGTCTGGACCTGGGGCAACAACAACTCCGGCCAGTTGGGGGACGGGACGACCACCGGTCGCCTCACGCCCGCCCCGGTGCCTGGGCTGACGAATGTCACCGCCCTCACCGCTGGCTTGTGGCACACGGTGGCCGTGCAGCAGGAAGACACCGTCTGGATCTGGGGTGACAACAGCCTCGGCCAGCTAGGTGACGGAACGACGGCCGGCAAGCGTCTTACGCCGATGCCGTTACAGGGGCTGGGTAACTGAATACTCGCGCCGAGGGCCCGCGCCATGACGTGAGGCGCGGGCCCTGCGTGCTCAGGGGAGACGCGCACCCGCCGGGCTTCCTCAGAACGGCTCGAAGCAGTCGTAGTTCCGCTGCGAGACGATTCGGCCGTCCTTGAAGGTGAGGAACATGCCGCACGCGGCGCGCAGCTCCGCCCCGGCGGGCAGCGCGCGCAGGGGCACGGCCAGCGTGCCGCTCCAGTCCACCTCCAGCGCCACGCTGTCGCCCTGGGCCAGGGAGCTCCGGACGGTGTAGCGCTGCGAGGCCAGCAGCGTCTTCCCGCGCTCCACGTCCAGGAGCATCGTCTTCAGGTCGCGCGTCTGGCCGTTGCGGTGGAGCGCGTTGGGGTGCTCCCGCTGGACTGCCTCCGGGTGGAAGAGGGGCGCCAGCTCTTCGTCCGTCGCCCCGCGCTCCAGGGCCTGGAGGTAGCGCAGCGCGGTGTCGAGGTTCGTCGGGGACATGGACTCCTCCTGGGAAGGCAGCACCCGGGCATTGTGCCATGCTCCCGCGCCATGGCCCTTCCCCTGGAAGACTACGCCCTCATCGGTGACACCCAGAGCGCCGCCCTCGTCGGGAAGGACGGCTCCATCGACTGGCTGTGCTGGCCCCGCTTCGACTCGGACGCCTGCTTCGCCGCGCTGCTGGGAGACCCGTCCCACGGCCGGTGGCTGCTCGCGCCCGCCGGCGGCATCCTCAAGGTGACGCGCCGCTACCGCCCCGGCTCGCTGGTGCTGGAGACGGACTTCGAGACGGAGGACGGCGTGGTGCGCGTGGTGGACTGCATGCCCCCGCGCGGTCGCGAGCCGGACCTCGTCCGGGTGGTGTACGGGCTGAAGGGCTCCGTGCCCATGCGCATGGAGCTCATCGCCCACTTCGGCTACGGAGACCGCTCGCCCTGGGTGCGCTTCCAGGACGACCACGCCTCCGCCCGCGCGGGGCCGGACGCGGTGGCCCTGCGTACCTCCGTCCCGCTGCGCAGGCAGGGGCCCGCGCTCACCGCGGACTTCCCCGTGGAGCCGGGCGCGCGCGTGCCCTTCGTCCTCTCCTGGCACCCCTCGCACGAGCCGCCCCCACCCCCGCTGGACGCGCTGGCCGCCGTGGACGACACGGAGGCGTGGTGGAAGCAGTGGTCCTCGCGCTTCGCCTCCACCGGGCCGTGGCATGAGCCCGTCCAGCGCTCGCTCATCACCCTCAAGGCGCTCACCTACTCGCCCACCGGGGGCATCGTGGCGGCGCCCACCACGTCGCTGCCGGTGCCCTCCGGGGGTCGCCCCGGTGACGCGCGCTTCTGCTGGCTGCACGACGCGACGAGCGCGCTCCAGGCGCTGCTGGACGGAGGCTACGTGGACGAGGCCCGCGCGTGGCGCGACTGGCTGGTGCGCGCGGTGGCCGGCGAGCCGGAGGAGCTGCAGTCCCCCTACGGCGTGGCCGGAGAGCGCCGCTTCCCCGAGCAGGAGCTGTCCTGGCTGCCCGGCTATGAGGGCACGCGGCCGGTGCGCATCGGCCAGGCCGCGCGCCGGGGGCTGCGCACCGAGGATGTGGGCGAAATCATGGGCTGCTTCCACGAGGCCGCGCACCGGGGCCTGGCCCCCAGCGGGGATGCGTGGGCGCTACAGCGGGCCATGCTCGACCACCTGGAGGGGCCGTGGCTCCAGCCTTCGGCGGAGGGGCCGTCCCTCACATACTCCAAGGTGATGGCGTGGGTGGCGGTGGACCGGGCGATGGAGAGCGCCGCGCACTTCGGCCTGGACGCTCCGACGGAGCGCTGGAAGCGGCTGCGCGCGGACCTGCACGCGGAGGTGTGCCGCGACGGCTTCGACTCGCGCCGTGGCACCTTCACCCGGGAGTACGGCGGCCAGGGACTGGACGCGCGGCTGGTGCGCCTGGCGCGGCTGGGCTTCCTGCCCGCGACCGACGCGCGCGTGCGCGGCACGGTGGAGGCGGTGGAGCGTGGGCTGGGCGAGGGAGACTTCGTGCGCCAGGACGACTCGCGCGGCGCGGGGGTGTCACTGGTGTGCAGCTTCTGGCTGGCGGACAGCCTGCACCTGATGGCGCGGCGCGAGGAAGCGCACGCGCTCTTCGAGCGGCTGCTGCGCGTGCGCAACGACGTGGGCCTGCTGTCCGAGGAGTATGACCCGCGCCAGCGCCGCATGGCCGGCCACTTCCCCCATACCTCCAGCCACGTGGCCCTGGTGCGGGCCGCCATGGGCTTGTCGTGGGGCACGGCGCTGGAGAGGTAGGGCTCTCGCGGGACTCGTGGAGTGGAGCGCCCCTCCGCGCCGGCTGCGCGGAGGGGCCTTTCTAACTACGACGCTCGCTCCGGCCTACTTGCAGGAGCGGGCCGGCATGGAATCAATCCAGTCGGCGATGAGGCTGGAGCCCTGGTCGTGCCGCAGCGCACGGCCAATCTGCGGCATCATCTTTCCGGACTCCTCGGTGTGCAGCCGGTACCAGAGGATGGACACCGAGTGGTCGCCGGGGACGATGTCGAACTCGCCCCCCACGCCACTGCCCGCCGAGCCCGGCCGCTTGCAGACGCCCATGTTCAGGTTGAGCGTCGCCGTGCTGTCGAGGTCGAGGAACATGCGGCTGGTGTCCCCCGCCGTCGCATTCTCCCGGTGGCAGTGCGCGCAGTTGATGTCCAGGTAGGTGCGAGCCCTCAAGCCCAGCTCCGCCTCCGCGGGGTTGAACGCGTCCGGCGCGCGCGGCACGTTGGACGCGGGCAGCCCCGTCAGCTTCCCCAGGTCCGCCAGGTACTGGAGCTGGTTCGCCGGCTGCCCACCGTAGACGTAGTCCCGGTTGAGATAGCGGGCCTTCACGCCAATGGGCAGCAGGACCTGGTTCTGTGACGAGTCCAGGACGTGGTGGCACATGCTGCACTGGTTCTTGCTGGGCACCAGGTAGTCGAACTTCCGGGTGACACCGGCCTCGTCGATGAGCTCGATGTCCCGGACGACGCGGCCACCGACGGCCAGCGTGGCCGCCGTCTGCTCGGCGTTCCAGAAGTACGGGTACGCCTCCCAGCCGCCGGGCTGCCGCACCAGCACGCGCGTCTCGATGACGCGCACGTTCTTCTCCGGCTCGCGCAGGTCCGCGGGGAAGGAGAACGTCTTGGTGATGAGGGTGCCCACCGGCAAATCCAGCAAGTCATTGGCGCGGTAGGCGGCCGTCTTCCCCGGGGGGATGTAGAGCGTGCGGAACTTGAGCGCGTAGTCGGAGAACAGCGGCGTGGTCAGCTCATAGGGGATGTTGCCCTGCACCGGCTGGAGCCCGCCCGTCGCGGGGCTGCCGGTGAAGAGTCCCAGGTCCGCCAGGCTCGTGGGGATGACCACCGAGCCATCCGGCAGCCCCGGGCCGGCGTCCGGAGTGCCCGCGTCGTCGCCGGCATCCGGGGTGCCGCTGTCCACGCCGGCATCCACCCCGGCGTCCGGCGTGCCACTGTCCACCGGCAGGGTGCCGGAGTCCTCGGTGCCGTTGCTCCCCGCGTCGACGCCCGGGGGAGGCGGGTCCTCGCCACCGGAGCACGAGGCCATCGCCGCGGTCAGCAGCACCGCGGCGAGTCCGAGTCCGTAGCTGTACGGCTTACGCATGCGTGACGTCCTCTGGCGACAACCGCTTCAACAGCAGCCTCAGGGCAGCGCCAGCTTCGGGGAGAAGCCGGAGCAGTTGAACGGCGCGGCGCCCTGGGTGAAGCGGCGCGTCTCGCCCCAGGCGGCGGCCACGTTGGGCGACGCGGACAGGAGGTGCCCGCTGACGGCCTGCAGGTCCAGGTCGACAATGGCGGCCTTCGTGGTCGCCGGCAGCGTGTTGCCGGTGAAGCAGATGTTGACGGGGTTGAGGAGGCTCTCGTTGCGCGGCGCCGGGTCGATGCCGTCCCACAGCAGGTGCTCCACGAGCGACACGCCCGCCGCCGCGGCCCCGTACTGGTACACGGCCCCCACCAGCGCGCCCAGCGGCCGGCGCTCCGCGTCTGGGTGGCCGTTGTCCACCATGTCACCGCTGCCTTCCTGGAAGGTATTGCCGTGGATGTAGACGTCCGAGCTGGCGAAGTTGAAGAAGCCGGCGCTCCACAGCGTGAGGTCGGGCTCAATCGCCAGGCCGCTGAGCACGGCGATGTCGACGGTGTTGTTGTCACCCCACGTGTTGCCGACGAACTCCACCCGGCGCGACGCGAGGATGAACGTGCCGGTGCCGGCCGGCACCTGGGACACGGTGCTGCTGCTGGCCGACACGGAGGCGAAGTTGTTGCGGTTGTTCCCCGTAATCGTGTTGCCCGTCACGAGGACGTCCGTGCCCCGGATGGGGTTGCCCGGCAAGTCAAACACCACGAGGCCCGCCGTGTTGTCCTGCGCGATGTTGCCCTGCACGTAGGCGAACTTCGTGTTCTCGATTTCGATGCCCGCCACGTTCTTCTTCGCGATGTTGCGGCGGACGATGGCGTAGCGCGTCTGCCCCACGTAGATGCCGGCGTCGGCCGCGTTGTAGGCCTCGCTGTCCTCGATGATGACGTAGGACGACTTCACCGGGTAGATGCCGTACTTGCCGTTGCTCTCGTTGTTCTCGACCGCCCACTCCGTGCGGATGCGCTGGACGAGGATGTTGCTGGAGTTCTCGATGCGCAGCGCGTCCTTCTTCGCATTCCAGAGGGCCACGTCGCGCACGGTGAACAGCTTCGCGTCCGACACGTCGATGCCGTTGGTGTTGCCGGCGGCGTCGGAGAAGTCGAGCACCGTGCTGGCGCTCCCGCCCGTGCCCTCGCCCTGGGCGCCCTTGCCAGCGCCGACGACGGTGATGCCGTTCGCGCGGATGGTGAGGGCGTTGTCGAACTGGAACGTCCCGGCGCCGAGCTGAATCGTGGTGCACGCGGCCAGGCTGTTCACCGCGTCCTGGAGCTCCTGCACCTGGTTGGCGTTGAAGGTCAGCGTCTGCTGCGGCTTGCCCTCGCAGGAGAAGTCCTGCGGCCAGGCCGTCGTGGTGCCGGCGTCCGTCCCCGCGTCGGTGCCGGCGTCCGTCCCCGCGTCGGTGCCCGCATCGGTCCGCGTGCCCGCGTCAGGAATCGTGTTCCCGGCATCCGGCGTACCGGTGCCCTCTTCGTCGTCCGAGCATGCGGGAAGGGCGAGCAGACCCACCAGGGCCAGGAGCACGGCGCGAGGAGCGCGCGACAGCGGCAGACGTTGCATCAGGGTTTCCTCCTGCGAAAGCGCTGCGCCTCTTCACTCCCGAGGGTGGGGCTCCAGGGCGCAACAGGACCGGGCGAATCCTCCCCGTGAAGGTGCCCGACCTCAAGGGTCCGGTAACGAATTCGTGGCGCCCTACCCGTGACGCAGTGCGTTCTGCAATCGGGTTGAGGAAAGGCCGGTGCTCCCCGTGTTGCGGTGAAGGCGGCGTGCATCACCGCCCGCGCCTGGACTGCGTGTGCGGCGTCCTGCGCGGGCAGCCCGGGAGCCTGCACGGGTGGCCCAGGGGAGCCTGCACGGGCGGTGCGGTGTCATTCACCCGGCAAACACCGTCCAGCCCGGACCCTGCTCAGCTCCCCGGTGGAAGCCCCGTGGTATAGGGGCAATTACATCAGGGCCGGGATGTTGCAGGAGGGGGAAACATGCGGTTGAGACTGATGGGAGTGATTGCCCTGGCGTCCGTGCTGTCCATGGGCTGCGAGGTCTTGGGAGCCGGAGGGGACTCACCTCCGGCCGTGGAGCGGGCGGCCCTCACGCTCGCCCGGATTGACGACCTGAGCGTCAACGAAGGGGAGCAGCTCCAGGTCAAGGTGCTGGTGCTCAACACCACCCAGGAAGACGTGGAGCTGTCCGTGGAGGGCCTGCCGGGGTACGGCACGTTCTCCGGGGACACGCTGGTCTTCAAGCCGGACGCCGACAGCCCCCGGGAGACGACGGTGACGGTGACGGCCACGGCCGGCACCGTGGTGGACAGCACGCGGTTCACCGTGAAGGTGCTGCCGCTCTTCCCGAAGCCGCCGGTGTGCAACGACTCCGTCGAGGCGGAGGCGCCCCTGACGGCGAAGGGCGAACGGCAGTGGAAGCGCGTGCCGAGCAACACCTGCTACGAGCTGTTCGGGGTGTGGGGCAGCTCCGCCACGGACGTGTGGGCGGTGGGCGCCGGCGGCACCCTCATCCACTGGGATGGCAAGGAGTGGACGCCCTTCAGCAGCCCTACCAACCGTGACTTGCGCGCCGTGAGCGGCACCGGGCCGACGGATGTGATTGCCGTGGGAGGCAAGGTCGGCGACGCGCTGCCCACCATCATCCACTGGGACGGCAAGGTGTGGAGCCCGGCGAAGTGGAGCCCGGACGCCCGGGAGGACGGGCCGGAGTGGGGCCACACCCGTGGCACGCCCCGGGTGCTGCTCGGCGTCCATGCCATCGCCCCGGGCCAGGCCATCGCCGTGGGGCATGGCAGCCGCGTTGAGTTGAATGGCACGGAGTGGCGGGCCTATGGCTTCTACATGGGGCAGCCGCACAACTTCATCGGGGGCTTCGGCACCTACGCCAGCTGGGGTGTGGGCCCCGAGGGCTCCATCTGGCGCCAGTTCAGGGGTGGCTTCGAACGGGAGGGCTACTACCGGGGAGAGGTCAGCCGCGCCTCGAACCTGTTCGGGGCCTGGGTGGCCACGGAAGAGGACGTGTGGGCCGTGGGCGAGGTCCCTGTCCTCGCCGACGGTCAGGCCTCCCTCGCGGGCATCATCGCCCGCCGGAATGCGCAGGGGTGGACCTCCGAGCAGAGCACCGGCTGGCCCCGCTTCCGCGCGGTGTGGGGCGCCACGGCCGGGGACATCTGGGCGGTGGGCCTGAGCGGCCTGGCCCACTGGGACGGCACGGCGTGGACCCCGCTCCTCGGGGACAAGCTCACCTCCAACGCCATCTGGGGCACCAGCGCCACCGACGCGTGGAGGGTGGGGCCCGGAGGCCGTGTCATGCACCTCGAGTCCGCCCACTGAGCGGCTCCAGGCCCGGAGCCTCCGCCCGGCGGCACCCCGGTCGTGCGGGCGCTCCGAGGGCCGGGGTGATGAAAACACCCACCCCGGCCGGCGTCCCCGTGGAAGTCAGGGCCCTTGTCGCGAGTTGCTGGCGGGAGGTGACTCGGGGGCCCCGGAAGGGCCGGAAACGCCGCTAAGCAGATGACAGACCGTTTCTGTAGTAAGTCGCCCCCGGAACCGACACTGGCGGCGGTGTCTCGCTGCCGCACTTCAAGGCGAAGGAAGGGCAACGACATGCGGAAGACGTGGCTGGTCGCGACGATGCTGGTGCTGACGGGCTGCCCGCCGGCGAAGGACGACAAGGCGGCCGGCGGTGGCACCACCACCACCACCGGCAGCGCGGCCGCTGGCAACGCCAGCAACCCGCAGACCGAGGAGCAGAAGACGCTGTACGCGCTGGGCCTGTCCATCGGCCGCAGCATCAGCGTGTTCGACATGACTCCCGAGGAGCTCGAGTACGTCAAGGCGGGCATCACCACCCAGGTGAAGGGTGAGAAGTCCCCGGTCGACATGGAGACGTACGGGCCGAAGCTGCAGGAGCTGGCGCGCACGCGCAGCACGCGCAAGGCCGAGCAGGAGAAGGAGAAGTCGAAGAAGTTCCTGGAGGACGCCGCCAAGGAGTCCGGCGCCACGAAGACCGAGTCCGGCCTCGTCTACAAGGAGCTGACCGCCGGTACCGGTGCGCAGCCCCAGGCGTCGGACATCGTGAAGGTGCACTACAAGGGCACGCTGACGAACGGCACCGAGTTCGACAGCTCCTACAAGCGTGGCGAGCCCACGCAGTTCCCGCTCCAGGGCGTCATCAAGTGCTGGACCGAGGGCGTGCAGAAGATGAAGGTCGGCGGCAAGGCGAAGCTGACCTGCCCGTCGGACATCGCCTACGGCGACCGTGGCGCCCCGCCGAACATCCCGGGCGGCGCGGCCCTGGTGTTCGAGGTGGAGCTGCTGGAGATTGTGAAGGCGCCTGAGATGCCGCAGGGCATGCCGGGCATGGGCACGCCTCCGACGGGCGCGCCGCAGGGCAAGCCGACGCCTCCTCCGGCGCCGAAGAAGTAGTCACACCCCTGCTCCCAGCGGAGCGGGACTTCGAGAGGGCTGGCGAGGGGCGTTCCCCTCCCAGCCCTCTTCGTGTTTCCGGGGTCGCCCGGGTGCGCGAGCCGGTGGCGCGCGGTGCCGGCCCTCTTCGTATTTCCGGGGTCGCCCCGGTGCGCGAGCCGGTGGCGCGCGGTGCCGGCCCGGGGTAGGCCAGGGGACCACCGCCGTCCCCGTGCGGGGACGGGCCATGCACACGGAGGGAGCACGCCATGCGCCGGAGCCTGCTGCTGCTGTTGGGAGCGCTGTTGCTGGGAGCCTGTGTCCGGGGCCGTTCCGCGGAAGTCTCGCGCGAGCCGTCACCCACGGGCGCCGTGTCCGAGGCGGAGTTCAAGGAGCTGCACACGCTGCGCGAGGACGCCGCGCCGCCGCGCAAGGGGCAGGAGGTGGAGGTGGCCGGGACGAAGGCGTACCTGAGCCTGCCCGAGGGCGCGAAGGGGCCGCTGCCGGCCGTGCTGGTCATCCACGAGTGGTGGGGGCTCAACGAGCACATCCAGCACTGGGCGGACCGGCTGGCGGCGAACGGGTATGCGGCGCTGGCGGTGGACCTGTACGGCGGCAAGGTGGCCACCACGCGCGACGAGGCGATGGCGCTGGTGAAGACGGTGGATGCGGCGCGCGCGGCGGAGGTGCTGAAGGCGGCGCACACGTTCCTCCAGCAGGACGAGCGCATACGGGCGCCGCGCACGGGGAGCATCGGCTGGTGCTTCGGGGGCGGCTGGTCGCTGCGCGCGGCCATGGCCCTGCCGGAGCTGGACGCGGCGGTCCTCTATTACGGCAACCCGGTGACGGACCCGGACGCGCTCTCCACCATCCAGGCGGCGGTGCTGGGCATCTTCGGGACGAAGGACGCGTCCATTCCGCCGGAGAAGGTGGCGGAGCTGCGGCAGGCGCTGGACTCGGCGGGTGTGCGGCACCGCATCCTGGAGTTCGAGGCGGACCACGCCTTCGCCAACCCGTCCGGTGGTCGCTACGACGCGCTCGCCGCGTCCACGGCGTGGCAGGAGACATCCGCGTTCCTGGAGCAGCACCTGAAGCGCTGACGCCAGCGATGGAGGGGCCTGCCGAGCCGGAGGGGTGCGCACGGCGAGGACCTGGCGTGGCTGCCGCCATCAGACGCTCCGTCGTGACCTGCGCTCCTGCTGGCAGTCCTTCCGTGCTGGAGGCCATGCCACCGACGCAGGGAGCACGTGGCCTCAGGTCGCCCCGATGAGAGCCGCCCATCCGCGACAGTCACCCGTAGAGCCCCTGTCGGCCCCATCCTTGGTGCGGGTGAAGTGGAAGGAACCCTCATTCCGCCCCTGGGGTGTCCGGGGTATCGCCTCCCTGGCGCGGGTGGGGTGGAAGGAACCTTCATTCCATCCCGGGGTTGCCTCCCGTGGGCGGGTCTCCCTGGAGCGGAGTGGAAGGAACCTTCATTCCGCTCCGGGGCCGGAGGCGGACCTCCCTGGCTCTGGTGGGGTGGAAGGAACCTTCATTCCACCTCGGGGTTGCTCGGGGAGGGGCTCCCTGGTGCGGTGGGTGGAAGGAACCTTCATTCCACCCCGGCGTGTCCTGGGAGAGCCTCCCTGGGGCGCGGGTGGGGATGGAAGGAACCTTCATTCCGCCCGCCCGAGGGGCCCGGGGGGCCTGTGCGTGTGGAGTCGCGTCGCGGAATGGGCGGTGGAGAGCCGAGACCCGATGAGTGATCTGCGCAGTGGCTTCCGGCGTCTGAAGTGGGCCGGGGCGGTGCACCCAGGGTGCTCGCGAGGCGCGGGCTGGCGGGCTGCCAGGAGGCGAGGTGTTGTCCACTCGTCCCACTGGAGCCGGGCTGTGTGGCTGCCTGTTGCCCGGAGGTCCGGGGTCGGCTTGAAGGGTGTGCTCATCTTGGGGAGGCTCGGTGCTGAGGACAGGCGTGCGCGTCGTGGTGGGGTTGTGCCTGCTGCCGTGGAGCGGGTTTGGACAGGCGGATGGGAGCACGGCGGCGCGGCTCGCGGGCGGGCCGGTGGATGCAGGCGTGGCGGCGCCGCTCCCGGGTGGTGCGCTCCCCTTCGCTGGCGGCTGGCTGCGTCCCGACGGCGGGCTCGTGTCCGCCGGGCATGACGAGGCGGCACCCTTCCTCATGGACTTCGCTTCTCGGCGGCGGTGGCGCCTGGAGCCGCGCGAGGCGGGCGCGTGGGGGCTCGCGGGGAGCCAGCCTCCCGCCAGCGTCACCCCCACCGCTCGAGGGACGCGGCTGGCCCTGAGTGAGGGCGGCGCCAGTGCTTCCACCGTGGAGCTGCGGCCACTGCCGCTGCGCACCGAGGAGGTCACCTTCCGGAGCGGGGACGTCACCCTCTCGGGAACACTGTGGCTGCCCTCCAGCGCGGCACCCCGGGCCGCCGTGGTGTTGCTGCACGATGCGGACGCGGGAACCCGGCGGGCGCTGGAGCCGTATCCCGCGTTCCTCGTCCAACAGGGACTGGCGGTGCTCACGTACGACCGGCGCGGCGCGGGGCGCTCCTCGGGAGCAGGCCAGCCCTGGGAGTCGGGTGTGCGCGAGTGGGCGGACGACGGGCTCGCGGCTGCGCGGTTGCTGAAGGAGCGCGCGGGAATGCGCGAGGTGGGACTGCTGGGCTTCGGCCAGGGCGCCTGGGTGGCCGTGCACGCGGCGGCGCGCGCGCCGGAGGTGGTGGGCTTCCTGGTGCTGGTGTCCGGCGGCGGGGATGCCCTGTGGAAGCAGGAGCAGCACCGCCTGCGCAACGAGGCCCGGCGGCGGGGGCTCACCGGCCCGGAGGTGGTGGACCTGGCGGAGCACGTGAGCACGCTCCACGACGCGCGCCTCTACGCCCCCGAGCGCGAGGCGAAGGCGCTGAAGATGCTCGACTTCCAGCTCAAGCGCGCGAAGCGCAAGCGCTGGTTCGCGGTGTCGCCGCTGGCGGGGCGCGAGGACATGCCGCTGCCTCAGTTACTGGAAGTCCAACGCGCGGTGTGGCGCAACGTGCTGTCCTACGACCCGGCGGAGGACCTGGCGCGGGTGCGTGTCCCGGTGCTGGCGCTCCTGGGCGGCGAGGATGCGGTGACACCTGCCCGCGCCACGGCCCGCGCGCTGTCCCAGGGGCTTCAGTGGAGCGGTGACGCCGATGCCGGAGCCGCGAGGCCCCAGCGAAGCGGTGAGGCCGGAGCAGGAGCCGCCAGTCTCTACCGAAACGGTGAGTCCGATGCCGGAGCCGGGGCCGCCAGGCCCCAGCGAAGCGGTGCAGCGGTTGCCGGCGCCGAGGCCACCCGCGTGACGGTGAAGGTGCTGCCGGGAGCGGACCACCGGCTGGCCCTGCCGCCCGACGCGAAGCAGCCGGGCGTGGAGACGACGGCGGAGGACGTGTTCCCGGTGCTGGAGGCGTGGCTGCGCGGGCTGGCGCACTGAGACGCCGCCCGCGCGGGCACCATGCTCAGTAAGGCTTCTGGCCCCGGTAGTTACCCGGCGGGTCGTAGTTGCACACCCAGTACTGCCACGTCGGCGCCTGAGCGCCGAAGGGTGAGTTCTGCGTGCACACCTTCGTGGCGCAGCCCACGCGCGTCGTGGCTCGCCACACCACCTGCGTGTAGTGGCCGCACTGCTTGCCCGTCGCGCAGGAGTTGTTCTCGTAGTTGTAGTCCGCCACCTCGTCCGCCCACGCCATCACCACGCCCTCCGTGTCCCAGTAGTCGGGGGTGGCGGCGGCGATGTTCTCGCCCAGGTTGCCGCGCTCGGAGTTGTGCCCCCATTCGCACTTCTCCACATGCTTCTTCGCCACGGTCTCCGCGGCCGTGCTCCAGCCCAGGGGCTCCAGCGCCGGGCTCGGCCTGGGCGAGCTCACCCCTGCCCGCACCTCGTTGTGGGTGTCGAGCATGTCGCGCGCGAACGGGGGCAGCGTGGACGGGTCCGGGGTGGTGTCTTCGTCCGGGGTGGGCTCATCGGCTTCGCAGCCGGTGGCCAGCCACGGAGCGAGGATGGCCAGGGCCAGCAGGTGTCGGAGGGAGGGGCGGGACATGGAAGGCATTATGGCGGGGCGAGCGCCGCTCCAGGTGGGCTGGCAGGTGGAAAGCTCCATCACCCGGGGTCTGATCCGCGTCTGGAATCGCACGCCAGGGAGGGGGGACGGGCATTCGGGACGGAAGCCTGCTACCATCCCCACTCCGTCCGGAGACGTGCATGAGCTACGACCCCAACCAGAGCCGTGCGAGCAAGGTCTTCACCTCACTCGAGGGCATGGACGAGTTCAGCGTCATGTCGATTGACCCGCGCAGGCCGAAGCGGAAGGTCGAGCTGGAAGGCCAGCGCGCGTCGGTCGAGGGCCGTCCGGAGCCCGTCTCCGCCGGCCTCTTCTCGCGCATGTTCCGCCGCTTGTTCCGCGGCTGACGTACAACTCCGGGCGCCGGGCCCCTCCTCAATAGGGGCGCTTGCCCACCCAGTTGCCCGGGGGCGCGTAGTTGCACACCCAGTTCTGCCACGTGGGGAACTGCGCGCCGAAGGGCGAGTTCTTGTTGCACATCACCGTGGCGCATCCGACGGCGCCCGTCGTCCGCCACACCACCTGCGTGTAGTGGCCGCACACCTTGCCCTTCTTGCAGGTGTTGCGCGTGTAGTCGTAGTCGTCGGCCTCGTCCGCCCAGCTCTTCACCACCTCGGGCGTCGTCCAGGTGTTGGGCGTGGCGGCGGCGAGGTTCTCCCCGAAGTCGCCCCGGTTGGGGTTGTGCTCGAACCTGCACTCCTTCGCCCAGGACGCGGCCTTGCGCGCGGCCTCGTCGGACCAGGTGAGGGGCGGCAGCGCGGACTTCGGCGTGGGCTTCGCCTGGGCGCGGGCCTGGTTGTGCGCGGCCACCATGTCCCGAGCCAGGTCCTTGGGCGCGGGCAGCGTCGGCCGGGTCTCCGCGCTCACCGGCGTCTTCCCCCGCGAGGCCGTCGCCGTCTGCCGCTGGGGCGCCGCCTGTCGCTTTCCGCTCCGCGTCCCCTGGCTACAGCCCAGCAGCGGCGTCAGGAGGAGCAGGGCGGACCAGCGGAGCAATCGCGAAGACGGAGCCATGGCGCGCAATGATGCGCCAGGACGCCCACCAGTGCATGAGAAGCGTGAGCGGCGGGCGGGACGTGCAGGGGCCGCCCGCACGCCTGCTCCGCCGCGCTGTCCCTTCCCGCCTACTTGAGGTCGGGCAGGGGGCCAGTCCCGTTGTCCCCGAAGGTGGTGATGCCGGACACGCCCATGGCCTGCATCAGGGAGATGTAGAGGTTGGCGAGCGGGGCCCCGTTGTAGCGGACATGGCGGCCCGGAGTGAGCGCGCCGCCGCCGCTGCCGGCGAGGAGGACGGGCAGGTTCTTGTGCTCGTGCGAGTTGCCGTCGGCCACTTCGCTGGAGAAGTACACCATCGAGTTGTCGAGCAGCGTCTTCCCGTCCGCCTCCTGGATGCCCTTCATGCGCTGCAGCAGGTAGGCGTACTGCTCCACCTCCCACCGGTCGATGATGGAGAGCGCGTCGTAGTTGGCCTGCACCTTCTGGTGGTGCGAGTACGTGTGGTGCCCGCCGCTGAGGCCGAGGAATCCATACACCTTGTTGCTGCGCGCATTGGCCAGCATGAAGGTGGCGACGCGGGTGAGGTCGCACTGGAAGGCGAGGACGATGAGGTCCATCATCGCCTTCGTCTTCACGCGCGGGTCCTCGTTGTCCGCGGGCGCCGTGCCCGGGTTGCAGGAAGGCCCGTCCGCTTCAATCGCCTCCACCTGCTTCTCCAAGTCCCGCACGCTGGTGAAGTACTCGTCCAGCTTGCGCAGGTCCGAGCTGCCGAGCTGCGTCTTCAGCGAGTTGGCGTCCTCCCGCACGAAGTCGATGATGCTCTTCCCGTACGCGCGCCGCTTCTCCACCGTGGCCTGGGAGGCTCCCGGGTCGAAGCCCGCGAAGAGCCGGTCGAACGCCGCCTTGGGACGCGTCTCCTTGGCCACGGGCGTGGTGGGCCCCGCCCAGGCGATGTTGTTGGCGTAGGGGCAGGCATAGCCGGAGTCGCAGTTGCCAATGCCCTTGCCGGCGTCGTTGCCCAGCTCCAGCGAGGCGAAGCGCGTCGCCTTCCGCGCCGCCAGGCTCCTGGCGATGACCTGGTCCATGGAGATGCCCGCCTTGAAGTCGGTGCCCTCCGTCTTGAAGGCCTTGGCGCAGCTCAGGAAGGCGGCGGTGCCGGCGGCATGGTGGCCGTCCCCATCCGGCAGGCCGGGGAAGTTGGCCAGTCCGCTGAGGACGAGCAGGTCGCTCTTCACCGCGGCCAGCGGTGCCAGCGTGGGCGTGAGCGCCCAGTTCGCGCCGGTGCCCGTGGGCGTCCACTTCGGCATGTGGATGCCATTGGGCGTGTAGAAGACGGCCAGGCGCCGGGGCACGGGGCCGGTGGCTGCCCGGGCCGTCCCGGGCAGCATCTGTTCGAGCACGGGGAGGGCCATCAGCGCTCCCGCTCCGCGCAGGAGGGTCCTCCGGGAGAGTTGGAACTTCTTGCTCATGGCTGCTGGGCCTCCGTCTCGCCGCGCCGCATGGTGAAGTGGTCGCTGAGGACGATGCTGAGGATGTAGTCACTGAGTCGGCCGCCGCTGGCTTCCGCCGAGGCGGCGATTTCCCTCACCGCGCACTCGTCTTCCCGGGACATGCCCCGGCCGAGCGCGTAGGTGAGCAGGTGCTCGGTGAGGCACGCGGGCAGCTTCGGGTCGTCCTTCACGAAGCGTCGCATGTCCTCACTGCCTCGCAGGACGGTGCCGTTGGGCAGCTCGCCCGTGGCGTCCACCGGCGCTCCGCTGACCTCCTGCAGCCGCCAGCGGCCGATGGGGTCGTAGTTCTCCAGCGCCAGGCCCAGCGGGTCCATCATCCGGTGGCAGCCCTGGCACTGCGGCTGGCTGCGGTGCAGCGCCATCCGCTCCCGCATCGTCATGTTCGGCTCAATGGGCGGCGGCAGGTTCTCCACGTCCGGAGGCGGAGGCGGCGGCGCGGAGCACAGCATCTGCTCCAGCACCCACACGCCGCGCTGCACCGGCGAGGTGCGGTCCGAGTTGGAGGTGACGGTGAGCAGCGAGCCATGGCCGAACACGCCCTGACGCTCGCGGTGGGTGGAGAGCTCCACGCGGACGGGCGTGCGGCTGCCCGGCGGCGGTAGCCCGTAGTGCGTGGCCAGTGTGTCATTCACATACGTGAAGGGCGCGTCGACCAGGTCTCTCAGCTTGTGGTCGCCGGTGATGAACTCGCGGAAGACGAGCTGCGTCTCCTGGCGCATGGCCGTGCGCAGGTCTTCGCTGAAGGCACCGTAGAGCGTCTTGTCCGGCTCGGCCGAGTCCAGCGCGCGCGTGTAGAGCCACTGGCCGGCGAAGTTCTCCACCAGGGCCTGGGCCTTGGGGTCCTTGAGCATGCGGCGCACCTGGGCCTCCAGCTCCTCGGGGCTGTCCAGCTTCCCCGCCTCGGCGGCGGCCAGGAGGTCCTCGTCGGGCATGCTGCTCCAGAGGAAGTAGGAGAGCCGGCTGGCCAGCTCGAAGTCATTGAGCCGGTGCGGCGCGGAGGACGCCGGGTCCGGGTCCTTCTCGATGCGGAAGAGGAAGTTGGGAGACACCAGCACCGAGCGCAGCGCCAGCTTCACGCCTGCCTCGGCCTTGTCTCCGTGCCGCGTCGCCAGCGCGACGAAGGCCACCAGCCGGTCCACCTCGTCCGGCGTCACCGGCCGGCGCCAGGCGCGGCGGGCGAAGCGGGAGAGGATGTCTCGCGCGCAGGGCTCCGGGTTGGCCACGCCCAGCGCGCACGTGGCGAAGGCGCCCCGGCTCCAGGCCGCGTCCACGAGCTTCTCCGCCGCGGTGGAGTACTTCTCCATCAGCAGCGGGGACATGCTGAGCACGTCCGCGTTGTTGTCGAAGCCGTAGCCGTGGTCGTCCGCCGGGAAGCCGCGGCCGGGCTGGGTGGTGTCGCCCAGCAAGTCTCGCACGGTGGCGTCGTACTCGGCGCGGTTGAGGCGGTGCAGGGTGACGCGGCCCGGGTCTTTTACCGCGTTCTTGCACTCGTCGACCGGTTGCTGCGTATCGGGCGGTGGTGGTGTCTCCGCACCGGGCCCGTCCTCCCCGGGAAGCACCCGCGCCTGGGGAAGCTTGTCGCCATTGCAGCCGGCGAGCAGCAGCGCGGAGCCCGCGCCCGCCAGCCATTGCCAGCTCCTTCTTGTTCGAAGCCTGGGTGTCACGTCGCCTACCCCCTCCACACTCGCCATGGACCCGCGCGGCGGGGCCGCCCTGGGGTAAGCAAGACGCTCACCAACGCCAGGTGCGAAGTGGTGGACGGGTTGCGGAGGGTAGGGGCAGGCTGGCGTCCGTTACCGGGCAGCTTCCGGGTGGGAGCGGGGGGCCAGGTGGGAAATGGATTTCCACGGGTGGGAAGCCCCTGGGGCCGGGCGCGGCTCCGCACGGCTGGTGCCCTCCCGGCCGGGTTGGGTCTGCATGGCGGGCCGGGAAGACACAACGTTGACCAGGGGGCGTAGAGGGGCGGGAGATGACACCACCGCGTGCCGAGGCCGAAGCTGACGACTTCCTGCTGCTGATGAGCGTGCTGCCAGGACCGCTGCAGGCGGCGGTGCGAGCGCTGCCGCCCGAGCAGGTGCTGGAGGTGGTGATGGACCTGGGCCGCCCGCCCGAGGCCCGGCTGGTGGACCGGGTGGAGCGGCTGCGCGAGGAGCCGGTGCTCCGCGAGGACCTGGAGCACGTGCTGGCGCAGGTGGGGCCCCCGGGGGACGACAACCGCGCGGGCATCGAGCGCACGCTGCACCGCGTCTCCGCCATCCGCAACCGCAAGGGCAAGGTGGTGGGGCTGACGCTGCGGGTGGGGCGCGCCATCTACGGCACCATCGACATGCTGAAGGACCTCATCGGCTCGGGGCGCAACCTGCTCCTGCTGGGGCGGCCGGGCGTGGGGAAGACGACGAAGCTGCGCGAGGTGGCGCGCGTGCTGGCCGATGATTTGCGCAAGCGCGTCATGGTGGTGGACACCTCCAACGAGATTGGCGGAGACGGGGACGTTCCCCACCCGGGCATTGGCGGTGCGCGGCGGATGCAGGTGTCGCGGCCGGACCGGCAGCACGACGTGATGATTGAGGCGGTGGAGAACCACATGCCCGAGGCCATCATCGTCGACGAGATTGGCACCTCGGCGGAGGCGGCGGCGGCGCGGACGATTGCGGAGCGCGGGGTGCAGCTGGTGGCCACGGCGCACGGCAACACGCTGGAGAACCTGGTGCTGAACCCCACGCTGTCGGACCTGGTGGGCGGGGTGCACACGGTGACGCTGAGCGACGAGGAGGCCCGGCGGCGGCACACGCAGAAGACCATCAGCGAGCGCAAGGCGCCGCCCACGTTCGACATCGTGGTGGAGATGGTGGGCCGCGACGAGGTGCTGGTGCACCGGGACACGGCGGAGTCGGTGGACCGGCTGCTGGCGGCGCAGGACGTGGGCGGCGAGCGCCGCAAGCAGGACGTGGACTCCGGAGAGGTGGCGGTGGAGGCGGTGAAGGCCGCGCCGCCGTCACTGCCCTCGCTGCGGCCGGGGCGGCTGGCGCCGCCGGGAGCGGTGCGGGAGGCGGAGAGCTTCCAGGCGCGGGCGCCCGGCACGGGCGGGACGACGAAGGTGTACGCGCACGCGGTGAGCCGCGACTTGCTGACGAAGGTGCTGCGGGAGCTGGCGGTGGACGTGCGGCTGGTGAGCCGGCTGGACGCGGCGGACCTGGTGATAACGCTGCGCTCGCGGGCGAACGACCCGAGGCTGCGGCGCACGACGGAGAAGACGGGGGCTCGGGTGGAGGCGGTGAAGCGCAACAGCTCCACGGAGCTGCGCCGGGCGCTGAAGACGGCCTTCAACGTGGTGGAGGGCGTGGACGAGGACCAGGTGCGCGAGGCCGTCGCCGAGGTGGAGCACGCGATTGAGCGGGTGCTGAGCGAGGGCGTGTCGGTGCCGCTCGCGCCAAGGCCGCCGAGGCTGAGGAAGCTGCAGCACCGGCTGGTGAGCCGCTACCACCTGGAGGCGGTGAGCCACGGCAGCGAGCCGGTGCGGCACCTGACCATCTACCCCCTGGGCGCCGAGGTGGAGGCGGCGCTCGCGCAGGAGGAGGCCGAGGGGAGCGCGTGAGTCACACTCCCCCCGGCGGAGGTGCGGCCTAGTTGCGGTCCAGGAACGCCTTGTACGCGTCGAAGCCGTACTCGCGTCCGAGGAAGTCCTTCACCAGCTCGGAGGCGGGCTTGGAGCCGCCGGGCTCCAGCACGGTGCGGCGGTACTTCATCGCCGTCTCCCGGTCCAGGTACCCGTGCTTCTCGAACTCCGACTCCAGGTCCTTCGCGATGACCGACGACCACAGGTACGTGTAGTAGGCCGCCGAGTACGAATCCAGGTGCCCGAAGGCCAGCTCGAAGTGCGTGCCGTCCCGGTACTCGTGCTTGAACGGGCTGAGCTTCTTCTGCTGCTCCGCCATCGCCTGCGTCGTGTCGAAGCCCGGCTTGCGCGAGTAGTAGTCCAGGCTCACCGCCGACAGGAACAGCTGCCGGCGGGACCACAGCCCCTTGCCGAACTCCTTGGACGCGCGCAGCTTCGTCACCAGCTCCGCCGGAATCGGCTCGTTCGTCTGGTGGTGCTTCGCGAACTCCGTCAGCACCTGCGGGTTCGACGCCCACTGCTGGAGCAGCATGGACGGCGTCTCCACGAAGTCCCACTCCACGCGCGTGCCGGCGATGCCCGCCCACTTCAAATCTCCCCCGAACACGGCGTGCACCAGGTGGCCGAACTCGTGGAAGAAGGTCTCCACGTCGTCGTACGTCATCAGCTCGCCGGGGCGGCCGAAGTTGCAGACCAGCGTGGCCTCCGGGTAGCGCTTGCCGGCCTGGCCCGCGACGAGGTCGAACTGCGCCGCGTGCTTGTACTTGTCGTCACGCGGGTGCATGTCCAGGTAGATGCGGCCCAGCAGGCGGCTGCCGTCGAGCACGTCGTACGTGTCCACCTCCCGGTGCCACGTCTTCGCGTCGTCCACCTTCTTGTAGGTGATGCCCCACATGCGCGCGGTGATGTCCATCACCCCCGCCTTCACGCGGGAGTACTCGAAGTAGGGCCGCACCGCCTGCGAGTCGAAGCCGAAGCGCTCCGCGCGCAGCCGGTCCTCGTAGAAGTCCTGGTCCCACGGCTCCAGCGTCTTCGCCGCGGGCACGTCCTTCTGCTTGCGCGCCAGCAGCTCCGCGTGCTCCTTCTTCGCGCGCCCCTCGGTGGCCGCCGCCAGCCGGTCGATGAAGTCCGCCGCCACCTGTGGCTTGCGGGTCATCTTCGTCTCGGTGTTGTACGCGGCCCAGCTCTCGTAGCCGAGCAGCGTGGCCAGCTCGTGCCGCTTGGAGATGAGCTGCGACAGCACCTGCTGGTTCGCCGGGAAGGCGCGCTGGCGGTAGGTGCGCCACAGCTTCTCGCGCGCCTTCGTGTCCTTCGCGTACGTCATGAAGGGGAAGTAGTCGGGGTAGTTGGTGGTGATGACCACCTTGCCGTCCTTCCCCGGCGGGTGCGCCTTCCGGTAGTCCTCCGGCAGGCCGTCCAGCTCCTTGGGGCTGAAGGACGCGCTGCGCACGTCCTCGGCGATGTTCTTCCCGAACTGCTGCCCCAGCTTGAGGATGTCCTCGTTCAGCGACTTCACCTTCGCGCGGGTGGCGTCGTCGCGGTCCACGCCGGCACGGCGGAAGTCGAGCAGCGCGCGCTCCATCCAGTACTTCGTGGCCGCGTCCGCGCCGGACAGGTCCACCGCCACCAGCGCGTCATAGACGCCACGGTCCTGGGACAGCGCCACGTTGGCCGAGTCCACGAGCTGCTCGCACTCGCGGGCGGCCTCGCGGAAGGCGGCGTCCGGGTGCACCTCGCGGGCGAGGCTGGAGCGGTTCGTCGCGGCGACCAGCGAGCCCATGGCCTCGTCATACGCGGCGAGCACGGCCTGCGGGTCCTTGCGCGCGTCCAGCTTCTTGAGCGCGGCGACCTGCTCGCGGGCGCGCTCGAGGTCCGCCTCGCAGGCGGTGGTAAAGGCCTCCACGCTGCCGGACAGGACGTCCGCGATGCGGGGCGGCGGGGGCAGCTGGGCAGGGGCGGCCGGAGCCGGAGCGGGAGAAGGTGCCATGGCCTGGGCCTGCGGGGACACGGGCTCGCTGGCCGCGGTGCCATGCGTGCAGCCGGCCGCCGCCAGGGTCGCGGTGAGGGTGAGGGCGGTAAGTCTCTTCAAGGGTGGGTTCCTCCGGAGTCCATCGGAAACGCCCGAGCGTCATGCCACATCCCGGCGCCTTCCGCTCGGCGGTGGGGCAGGCGGGCCGCGAGCCGGGGCACGAGGTCCGCTCGTGCACAAAGGCCCTCCAGGGGGATGGCTTCCCCCGGGCGTGGGAGGCACTCCAGGCCGGCGGAAGGTGGCACGCGATGACGGACGGCGAGTGCGTGGAGCTGTTGCAGTGGGCCGCGCCCCGGCTGCGCCTGCGCTGGGACGGCTTCCGCCGCGTCCGGGGCCAGGTGTGCAAGCGCCTCGGCCGGAGGCTCCAGGCGCTGGGCCTGTCCGGGGCCGCCGCCTACCGCGCCCGGCTGGAGGCGGACCCGGGCGAGTGGGACGTGCTCGACTCGCTCTGCCGCGTCACCATCTCCCGCTTCTACCGCGACGCGCGCGTCTTCGACGTGCTGCGGGACGACCTGCTCCCGGCCATCCTGGAGACGCTGCGCGCACGGGGCGGGTCCACCTTCCGCGCCTGGAGCGCCGGCTGTGCCTCCGGCGAGGAGCCCTACACGGTGGCCGTCCTCTTCCGGCTCGGCCTCCAGCCCCGCTTCCCGGAGGCGCGGCTGGAGCTCCTCGCCACCGACGCCGACGAGGCGCTGCTCGCCCGCGCACGCCGGGGCTGCTACCCGCGCGGCGCCCTGCGGGAGCTGCCGTCCGAGTGGGCCACCCGGGCCTTCCCCGAGTCCACCCCTGAACCCTGTGTTGCCCCCGCGTACCGGGAAGGCGTCACCTTCCTCCGCCAGGACCTGCGCGCGGCGCTGCCGGACGGCCTCTTCCACCTCGTGCTGTGCCGCAATGTGGCCTTCACCTACTTCGCCCCGGCGCTCCAGCGCGAGGTGCTCGCGCGTCTCGTAGCGCGGCTGGTGCCGGGTGGGCTGCTCGTCATCGGCGGCCACGAGTCGCTTCCCGAACACGGCCGGGACCTGGAGCGCGCCGCGGGCCCACTGCCGGTGTTTCGCAGGGTGACAGACTGAGGCTCTTCGGACCCAGGCGGAGATGTCCCCGTGAAACATGAGCCATGTTTCATGGCGCCGTGACGCGCCCCGCCTTGAGCGTGTCCCGGGTGCCCGGTACCACGGTTGCCTCCTTTGGGGCCGAGCCCCTGGCCGGAGGGAAGGCAACGATATGCGCAAGGCGCTGTGTACCGCGGTCGCGACTTTGATGCTGTGGGCCTGTGGTGGTGCGAACGGTGGTGACACCGCCCCCTCGAAGCAGGAAGGGCTGTCGCTGTCCGCGGAGGCGGGCAGCACGGGCGGCAGCTTCGTCCACGGCGGCGGCGAGGTGACCTTCTCCTCGCGCGAGGTGGAGCCCGGCGTGTACCGGCTGGAGGTGCGGCTGCGCGGGATGACGCTCACCGGGTTGATGGACCCGGCCAGCGGCGTCTCCACGCTGGACGGCTTCGCGGACGGAAGCGCGACGGACACGCAGCTCGGTGACGCGGACCGCGAGCTGCTCGCCGCCCTCTACGGCGCGCTGAGCGCGGAGCTGCCCGTCGGTGACGCGGCGGCCCCGGAGGCCATGTACCTGCGGCGCGCGGTGAGCCTGTGGTCGCAGAACCCCGACAGCGTGGAGCTGAAGCGCTCGGTGCTGGGTGAGCAGGGCCGCGGCTACACCATGCTGTGCAGCTATACGAAGTGCAACGGCCGGCAGACGGGCAGCTGCGGCGGCGTGTACAACTGGTACTCGTACGCGAAGCACGACTGCAACAAGGGCAGCTTCTCCTACGCCGGCAACCAGCAGATTGCCCAGCTCGGAGACCACGCGTCGTGCGGCGGCGACGAGTACTACCTGAACGGCAGCACGTGGGTGTGCGGTGAGCCGGACCACTGGTCCCGCCCGAAGGTGATGGGCAACTGCTTCGGCCGCTGCGGCGGCGACTGTGGTGGTGACACCCAGTACACGCTGGACGCCACCAACCACGACGGCTGCGTGCGCAACGGCCACATGCTCGTGAGCGGCTACTGCGACGACCAGTTCGTGTCCGCCACCGACGACGAGCTGTTCGCGCCCAACTGCTACTGAGGCCATGCAGCCAGGCCGCATGACGAGGAAGCGGGCGGGTGTGTGGGCGTGCTGGCTGATGCTGGCCGCCCTCGCGTGCACGTCCTCCAAGACCGGGGCCGCGGAGGAGACGGTGCGCCGCTTCTTCGCGGCGCTGCCCTCGGAGGACTGCGCGGTGCTGGAGCCGCTGCTGGCCACCGGGGGCAGCGCGCGGCCCTGCGAGGAGACGGTGCGGGAGCTGCGGGAGCACGGACTCTCCCTGCTGGGCATCATCGGGTCGACCGTCGACGGGAGGGACTCGGAGGCGGTCATCGTCCGGGCCCGCGTGGCGCGGGACGGCGAGGAGCGCAAGGAGCCGTGGCTGCTGCGAGTGGAGCGGCAGGCAGGCACGTGGCGCGTGCGGTTCTGAGAACTGAAGTACGCTTCACGCCGGACGCAGGGAAGGCAAGCGAGACATGCGGATTCGTTACCGTCTGATGCTGGTCGCCGCCGTGGCGCTCACCGTGTCCCTGCTGACGGTGATGCTGTGGCCGGCGTCGCCTGTCGCGCCGGGGGCGGCGCCTTCCGAGCCGCCCATCGCGACGGGGCCCGGGACGCCCGCGCCGGAGTCGGTGCCTCCGAAGGTCGTCGCGCGGGAGCGGGTGGAGCCGGTGCCCGCGAGCAACGAGGAGCGGCCGGCCACGGTGGTGGCGCTGGCGCCCGGTGACGTGCCGCCGGAGCCGGAGGTGGCGAACCCTCCCCCGCAGGAGAATGACGCCATCGAACCCGAGCTGCCGCAGACGGCGCAGTGGCGGCTGGAGAAGACGACGCACCTCACCGCGCTGCTCGGGCGGGACGTGGAGCGGCTGGAGCGCGAGCGCGAGGACGCCGAGGCGCGCGGTGACGAGCGGCGGAGCGAGCAGCTCGAGACGCTCCTGAGCCGCAACCGGGCGCGGCTGCACGAACTACGCGAGGAGCTTCGCGAGCTGGGCGAGGCGGTGAAGGAAGAGTCCTCCGCCGAATGAGTCCCGGGCCCGCGTCACCGCGAGCTCTGATGGTGCAAGGGCCTCGCGGAGCGCAGCGGGCCGCGAGCCATGCCGTAACGCTTCTCGCGAGCTTCCGACACGGGCTGATGGTGTACGGGCGGCAAGAAGCGCGAGCCCGGCAACAGGACATGAGCAAGATCGTGCCACGTTCTGTTGAGCGCTTCCGGCAAGGGCCGACGGTGTACGGGCAGCATGAAGCAGGAGCCCGGCAGCGGGTCGCGAGCAAGGTCGTGCCACGTCCTGTTGAGCGCTTCCGGCAAGAGCGAGCGGCGTACGGGCAGCACGTCGCGAGGGCCCTGTTCCTGGTGTCAGCACTGGCGGCGCTGCTCGCCTGCCAGTCCGTGGCGGAGGAGTCACCCGCCTCTACGCCGCGCACGGACTCGCGCCCTGTCGTGGCGGGCTCGGACGCGCCAGACGACACCGCCGCGGTGGCGCTCATCGCCCGTCGCACCCGCTGCGCTGGGGAGCCGCCGGTGCTGCTCTGCTCCGGTGCGCTCATCGCGCCCGACGTGGTGCTCACGGCCGCGCACTGTCTGGCCATCTTCGGGCCGGAGGGGCCGCACGAGGTCTACCTCGGCCAGGTGTTACTGCCCCAGCCGGAGCCCTCCCCCCGGGGCCGCTTCGCCCGCGTGGCCCGTGCGCTCATCCACCCGGACTACGACGCCACGACCCACGCGTACGATGTCGCGCTGCTGCGCCTCGCGGCACCGGTGGACGTGACACCGTTCCCCCTGCCGGAGTCCACGAGTGTCATTCCCACCGCCGGTGCCTCCGTGCGGGTGGTGGGCTACGGGGACACGAAGGACGCCGCTGTTCCCTCCGGCCGTCGGAGGCAGGGCACGCTGACGGTGACGCAGGTGGAGCCCGCGGCCTTTCGCGCCGGCCCTGCTCCCAGCATGAGCTGCGTGGGAGACAGCGGCGGACCGGTGCTCCTCCGCGACGGCGGACGCGAGGTGCTGGTGGGACTCACCGCGAGCGGCGACGTCGCCTGTCAGGACGAAGCCCTCAACGTGCGCGTGGACGCGTTGCTCGACGGCTTCATCCGCCCGTTCCTCGCGGAAGCGCCTGCATCCGTCATCCCCACGCTGCCACCGGAAGACCTCTGCCGTGCCACCTGCACACGTGACGCCGAGTGTCCCTCGGGGCTCACCTGTGTCTCCGTGGAAGGCGCACCGGCCCGCTGCCTGCTGCCCGCGCTCCAGGCAGGAGCCTACGGTGCGACCTGCACGGACGACGCCTCCTGTGGCACGGGTGGGCTGTGCGCGCGGCTGGAGCCCGAGGGCACGGACGCGTGCCGCTGCTTCACGCCGTGCACGCCGCCTCCACCCGACCCGGACCCTGTCGACCCTGGCGGTCCGGACTCCGCGACGGACGCGGGAGGCTGTGCGGGAGCGCCGGGTGCCCTGCTCCTCGGCCTGCTGTCATGGGCGGGCCTGCTGAAGCCCGCGCGCCGGCATATCCGTTGAGGCGGGCCGCACCGGGCTGGCACGGCCAGTCAGGTTGCCGTGCCTCGCTGAACGAGGCCGCATGCACACCCGAGCGAGCCTCGGCAGGTGTCTCGAATCCGTGGGCGACCTGCCCGTGGGTGCACGTCAGGCGCGGATGCTCGTCTTGCGCGGTCCCTTGCGCTTGTAGGCCTTGCCCGCCTTGAGCGGCGTCGTGTCACCGCGCCCGGTGGTGCGCTTGGCCGTGCCTTCCTTGCGGTAGGCCGCGGCGGCCGGGGCCGGCAGCGTCTTGCGTCGCGACGTGCTGCTGCCCAGCTCCGCCACCGGCAGCCTGCGGCTCTTCGCCGTCACGCCCTTCCCGGACGCACTGCGCGGGCTGACCTTCCGGTCCTCGAAGTCCACGCTCCCCAGTGCCCGCCGGCCGCTCTTCTTCGCCTTGTGGGTGCTCGCCCCCGCGGCCCGGCCCACGTCCATGGCCTTGAGCGCCATCGTCGTGCCCTTCTTCTTCGCCACCTTCGCTCGTATCCCTCGACTCTTCTCTGGCATGTGACCTCCCAGGCCATCAGGTAGGAATGAAGCTTCCCGGTTGCCAGGGAGCAGCGGGGCGAGCGTGCCCCAGCGCTCATGTCAGCCGCGCCATTCCTTCCACCGCTCCACTTCCACGTCGTACCCGGGGACGAGGTTGCGCATTCGCGCGCCAGGGTGCTCCCATGGTGACACCGTGCAACGCCGCCCACCCCTCACGCTGGTCCCGTCAGACTCGGACGCGTCACATCGCGCCTGTCCCGGCTGTGGCCAGGTCGGCCTCCCGGGGCGGGACGAACGTTGCCGGGAATGTGGTGGCTCGCTGGTGGATGCACCCCGCGTCTCGCGAGGCGCCGGGCCGCCGCTGCCTCCGCGCCGGCTCACCCGCGCGCAGCGCAAGGCCATCCTCCGGCCGAGGCTCGTCACGCACCACTCGGTGGGCACGTTCTTCCTCGCCCTGGGTGTGCTGATGCTGCCGGTGGCGCTCGGCTTCCTCCGGCCCCTGCTGTTGATGACGGGCATCTTCCTGCTCGTGGGCGTTCTGCTCCGCCGCTCCGGCTGGCCCGGGGCGCTCCGCCGCGAGCAGCGCCGTCGCCTCCAGGCGCTGCGCTGGGGCCTGCCCGCCGCGGCGGAGCTGACCCGGGTGGAGCGCCACGTCCTCCCGGGCCTGGAGGCGGGGCGCGTCGCCCAGCTCGACTACGTCTTCCTCGCCCGCGGTCAGCCAGTGCACGGGAGCACACCTTCGCCCTGCCTCGCGGACGCACGGCGCAGCCCCGGCGAGCCTGTCTGGGTCGTCTACCTGGCCGAGGACCCGGCCGTCAGCGCGCTCTGGCCACCGCCAGAGTCCTGAGCGACACCTCGCGCTGGCCTGGACGTTGCTTTGGCGTGGGGGCACGTTCCCTTCCGAGCCTCTCCCGTGGTCTCCCGGCCACGGTGCGCGGCCCGGCTACCGCAAGTGCCACCATGTCCCAGCCGCCCACTGCCCCTCCCGCCTTCCTGTCCGTGCTGCGCCGCCATGGCTTCCTGCCCGCGGTGCTGAGCAGTGTCGCCGCGGTGGGGCTGCTGGCCCTGCGGTTGGACTGGAGTGAGCGTGCCAGCTACGCCTTCCTGTCCTGGAACCTGTTCCTGGCGTGGGTGCCCTATGTGCTGTCCCTGGTGGCCCGCCTGCTGATGGCGCGGGGCCTGGGCCGCTGGTGGCTGCTGGCGCCGCTGGCCCTGGGGTGGCTCGCGCTGTTTCCCAACGCGCCGTACCTGCTCACGGACTTCATCCACCTGCACCAGCGGCCCGTGGTGCCGCTGTGGTTCGACGCGGCGCTGCTCGCGCTGTTCGCCGCCACCGGGTGGCTGATGGGGCTGCTCTCGCTGGAGGTGTGGAAGGAGTGGCTGGAGCGGCGCTGGGGCCGCGCCCGGGCCTGGGCCTTCGTGGCCGCCACGTCCCTGCTGTGCGGCTATGGCATCTACCTGGGCCGCGTGGAGCGGTGGAACAGCTGGGACGTGCTGTCCGAGCCGGAGCGCCTGCTGTCCACCATGGCCTCCCACCTGCGCGAGCCCGGCGCCTTCCCCTACCTGACGCGCCTCACCATCCTCTTCGCCGGGCTGATGCTGCTCTCCTACGCCGTCTTCGAGGTGCTGGTGACGCGTCTGCGTTGCCGGCGCGCCGCGTAACGCTGTAGCTTCGTTGCAGGTGCAATAAAGGCTGGACTTCGCCGTTCAGCACCGTGCGCCAAAAAAAGTGGGATGCGCCGCCAGCTGGCGCCTCCTTCATGCATTGGCGCGCGCGCGCGAAGTACCTATCTCCGGGAGCTTGAATGAAGAGGTCAGAAGCCGTTGGCGTTTTCCAGGGTGCGTGGTGGCTCGTTGCTACCGTGTTGTTGCAGGCGTGCGGGGATACCACCCTCGTGGAGCCCTCCCAGGTGGAGGCTCCCGCGCGGGCCGTGAGCGCGCTGGAGACGGTGACGGACTCGGAGGACATCCTCACCCAGCTCCAGTCCATCCCCGGGCTCACCGTGCTCGACGAGCGGCCGTCGCCCTACGCGGGCACGCGCTTCTTCCGGATGGTGTTCGAGCAGCCCGCGGACCACCGGCGTCCCCTGGGTGAGCGCTTCCAGCTCCGGGTGAACCTGCTGCACCGCTCGGTGGACGCGCCCATGGTGCTCTCCGCCGGCGGCTATGGCCTGGGGGACGGCCCCTCGCGGTCCGAGCCCACCGCGCTGCTCGGCGCCAACCAGCTCTCGCTGGAGCACCGCTTCTTCGGCACCTCGCGGCCGGCCTCGAATGACTGGAAGCTGCTCGACATCCGCCAGGCCGCGGGCGACTACCACCGCATCATCGAGGCCTTCAAGCCGCTCTACTCCGGGCGCTGGTTGACCACGGGCACCAGCAAGGGCGGCATGGCGGCCGTGTACCACCGCTACTTCTACCCGGACGATGTGGACGTCACCGCGCCGTACGTCGCGCCCAACAGCCATGGACTGGATGACGGGCGCTACGCCCGCTTCGTCGAGCAGGTGGGGGACGCCGACTGCCGCGCGAAGCTCCAGGCCTTCCAGCGAGCGGTGCTGGAGCGCCGCGACGAGATGCTGCCCTTCATGGAAGCGCTGGTCGTCTCCGAGGGCACGGGCTTCGAGGTGCTGGGCGGCCTGGACCGGACCCTGGAGTTCTCCGTCGTCGAGCTGTCCTTCTACTTCTGGCAGTACTACGGCGCGCCCGTGTGCGCGGAGGTCCCCGCGTCCGACGTGTCGGCGGCGGAGCTCTTCGGGTTCCTGGACGGCATTGTCGGCATCGCCTTCACCTACGGCGACGTGTGGCTCGACTACTACGCGGCCTACTACTACCAGGCCGCGACGGAGCTTGGCTGGACGCGCTTCTCCACGCGGCACCTGCACCGGCTGCTGCGCTACCCGGGCGAGGACGAGCCCCGCTCGTACCTTCCCTTCCCGGTGAGGGAGCGGTTCGACCATGGCCTCATGCTCCGCGTGGAGCACTGGGTGCGCAACCACGGGGAGCGGATGCTCTTCGTCTACGGAGAGAATGACCCCTGGTCCTCCGGCGCCTTCTCCGTGCGCGAGCGCAATGACTCCTTCCGCTACATCGTCCCGGAGGGTGAGCACGGCTCCCGCATCAGCCGCCTGCCCGAGCCCGAGCGGACCCAGGCCTTGGAGAACCTCTACCGGTGGATGGGGCTGGACGTGTCGGCCGCGGGCGTGCGGGCCCGGGTGCTCGACGCCGAGGCGGAGCGCACCGAGTCGGGCCTGGAGCGGGAGCCGCGCTTCCGGCTGTAGCGCTGACGACACCCCGAGGACACCGCTTCCGCCCGCTGTGGCCGGGCGGGGGCGGTGTCCCCGGACTTCACCTGCGAGGGCCCAGGGTGTCAGCCGCCGTGCAGGGGCAGACGCTTCTTGGGCCCACCGCTGTGCTTCACGTTCATCTCGCTGGGGGCCTTCTTGCGGCCCTTGAGCATCGTCGCGCGGCGACGGTGGCTCTTGGGCTCATGTAGCTCGGCGGCGGGGCCCAGTGTCACCCGCTCCAGTGTCTTCTGCCGGCGCAGCGCCGCGGCGTCGTCCCGGGGCAATGTCTTGCGCCCCTTGCTGGCCTGCACGCTGGGCTGGGCCGAGTGCGCATCCACCCGCCGCTTGTTCTTGATACCTGCCACTTTGGTCCGCACGGCCATGATGCCCTCCTTCCGTGGAGAGGTAAGGACGGCGCCCTGGCTTTTCCATCCCCCTCCGGGGGAAGGGCCAGGGGCCATGCCGCGTGCCTGGGTGCTCACCAGCCAGCGGCGGGCCTGCCGGGAAGGCGCGGCGGGCTAGGTCGAGGAGCGCTTGCCCTTCTTGGGCGGGCGGGTGCCGGTGGTGCTCTCGGGCGGGAAGAGCCAGCCCTCGCTGTCTCGCGAGGTGGAGACGTTCGTCTGCGAGGGCTCCATGTGCATGCCCCGGCAGCCCCGGCACCAGGACTGGGGCCGGCGCCCGCTCTTCATGATGCGGTAGCCGAAGTCCTGCTCCGTGGGCCCCGTGTGCCCGCAGCGGGGGCACTTGCTCAGGGACGTGACGCCAATCTCCTTGGCCTTCTGGCGACCGTGCTCCACCACCAGCGCCAGGGCCGCCGCGAAGCCGATACGGCCCGTGGAGGCGACATGGAAGCTCCGGCCGCGCTTGCGATTGCCGCGGCCGAGCACCGGCATGAGGTCCGTTCCTCCAAGCAGGTTGCGCTGCTCGAGAACACGTGACGGCGAATTGTCCGGGGTCGAGTGGCTCACGGGACAACTCATACTGGGACGGTCTGACATGCCCTGCCCGGAGGGCCTGGCCCCCCGGTAGGCCTCCGGGGGAGGACTGAACAAAAGTCCAGCAATGTCGCGGATCTACGCCATTCCCACCCTGGAAGTGGGGTGGCGCGGGAGGGCCCCCGGCCGGCCGGCTGGCGCCGGAAGGGAGGTGGGGTGCGCAGGTTGTCGGGGGCGAACCGGAGGCCCCCAGCCATGACCCGCCCCACCAACGAAACCGAGCTGACGCAGCGCCGCGTGCAGCGGCATGAGTCCCACACCCGCACCACCTACGCGGCCTTCATCCGCCACTTGTGCGAGGTGGGGAAGCTGGAGCCGGCCCTGGCCGAGTGCGCGGCGGTGGCGGTGCTGAGCGCGCTGGAGCGGCGCATCCTCCCGGGCGAGGCGAAGGATTTGGAGGCCCAGCTCCCGCGCCGCCTGGTGGAGTTCCTGCCCCCGCTGGAGCAGCGCCCGCAGCGGCCGAGGCGCTTCGGCAAGGAGGCGTTCCTCCAGACGGTGGCGGACGACCTGGAGCGGCCGGTGGAGCAGATGGAGCCCGTGGTGCGCGCGGTGTTCCGCGCGATGAGGGACCTCATCTCCGAGGGCGAGGCGGACGACGTCGCCAGCAACCTGCCCCCGGACCTGCAGGCGCTGTGGCGGCTCACGCAGTAGCCCGCGGCCCCCGCCCTGGCGGACCCCGTCGCCAGGGTCCGCCCGCTCGGCTTGGAAGGGGAGGGACTACTCCGCGCCGTCCGGGCCGAGCATTCCGCCGCCGCCCCCGTCTGAGGACGGGAACACGGGTGTGCCTCCGGGCAGGCTCGGGTCATGCGGCAGGCTGCCGCGCGGGCTGCGCAGGTACACGAAGGGCGTGGCGAACAGGAAGTTGGACACGCGGGACGTGTAGATGTCCGCGTAGCGCTCCATCTGCCGCGCCAGGTGGCTCTTGTCGTTGCCCGCGCGGGTGAGCAGGCCCCAGAGCGGGTTGGACAGCTCGGTGGCCGCGCGCGCCATCGGGCCCAGCTCCGCGTCCAGCGCCTCCAGCTCCGTGCGCAGCTCGCCCAGCCGTGCCACCAGGTCCGCCTCGGAGATGCTGTCCGCGCGCGGGCCGTACTGGAAGCGGCGCCGCTGCAGCTCCAGGCGCAGCTGGCAGCTCTCCGCCTCCAGGCGCTCCTTGTGCTCCATGCGCTCGCCCAGCCGGGCCTCGGTGGCGCGGAAGCCGGCGATGGCGCGCACCTCGTCCTCCAACTCGCGGAGGATGAGCGCCGTGCGCCAGCGCAGCACGTCCTTCGTCACGTGCACGTCGCCGAACATGTGGTCGCCCACGTACAGAATCTGGTCCCCCTTCATCCCCAGGTGGCGCTCCAGCTCCAGCGCGCTGCCGCCGAAGTAGGGCGTGCCGGCCTTGAGGGGCCCCGAGTGCTGCCGCAGCAGGGCCTCGCCGCCGGACTCCACCACCTCGTAGAGCGGGGCACGCGTGGTGAAGAACTCCGGCTTGCGCGCGGACACAATCACCACGTCGAAGAGCTGCCGCCACGTCATCCCTGCCGGCAGGTGCTTGTCGAAGGCGAAGTGCATCATGGGCTCGGTGTAGGCCCACTCGCTGTTGGTAATCAGCAGCAGCTTCTTGCCGGCGTGGCGCTGGTCCAGCAGCGCCAGCGGCGTCTCCGGGTCGTCGAGGACGTAGCGCTCCGGGTCGGCGATGATTTCCGCCTTCAGCCTCCCCTGCATGTGCGTGGCGTCCAGGTTCTTCCGCACGTGCTCGTAGAGGTCCGTGTAGCCCATGGGCGTGGAGCCCGGGAGCTGGCCGGCGTCCAGCCGGTCCACCAGCTGCGCGAAGATGCAGGCCTCGGACAGCGAGAAGAGCGTGTTGAGGAACACCCAGCGCCGCTCGTGCAAGTCGATGAGGGTGCTGGCGTACTCGTCGCGCTGGGCCTCGAAGTCCATGGGCCGGGTGCCATGGAGGGCCTTCTTCACGATTCCGAAGCGGTTGGCCTTGAGGAGGTTGCCCTTCTCCGTGTCGATGATGAGGCCGCGGATGGCGAGCCCCGGGTCGAACGTCAAATCCCCCACGGGCCAGCCCTGCGCCACCAGCCGGTCTCGGATGTACTCGTACGCACGGCGCTCCCACGCTTCCACGCGGTAGTGGATGAGCGTGTAGTCCATGTCGTAGCCGACGGCCTTGATGCCACGCAGGTTGAGGGTGCGGTTGCAGAACAGGCCCCGCTCGGGCGGGGGACCGGAAAGGTGCGAGCGCATAGACTCCCTGGCTTTGCCTCGGCTGGAGGCAAAAGTCGATGCCCACGTGGAGCCTCGTCAGGTGGAGGCCAGATGCCACGGTCCTCCGGGGCCCCGGTGGCGGAAAAGGGAAGTGAAGGGTTGCCGGAAGCGGGGGACCTTCCTACCGTGCCCCGGTTCCCGAGGACCCCATGCCCGGAGTGTCGCGCCGCATCGCCATCAGTGCTGTCGTGCTGGCGGTCCTGGTGGGGACCGCCGTTGGCGCCGTCGGCTACACCTTCGTGTACGCGAAGGGGACGTCGTACCTCACCGACGACCCGAGCGCGTGCGCCAACTGCCACGTGATGAACGAGCAGTACGCGGGTTGGGTGAAGGGCAGCCACCATGGCGTGGCCGTGTGCAATGACTGTCACACCCCGCACAGCTTCTTCGGGAAGTACTACACCAAGGCGCTCAACGGCTGGCACCACTCGGTGGCCTTCACCTCCGGGGACTTCCACGAGCCCATCCACATCGGCGAGCGGAACCTGCAGGTGACGGAGGCGGCGTGCCGCTCGTGCCATCAGGACATCGTCCACGCAATCGAGCCGGGGCTGTGGGTACGGGTGTCGGCGCAGGGCGCGGGTGACTCCCGGAAGGACGCCGACCGGCACGGCACCCTGCACCCCGTGCCGGAGCAGGGGACGATGAGCTGCGTGCGCTGCCACCGCTCGGTGGGGCACCTGGAACTGGACTGAACCCCTCTTGGAGGAGCCCTCGCGTATGGCGAACCCGAATGCGCCCGTGAAGCGCCGTGGACTGCTGCTGCTGGTGGCCGTGGGCGTGGTGTCCGCCCTGGCCGCCGCGGCCGCCGTCGCGCTGGCCACCAACATCCTCGAGCGCAAGCAGGAGGCACGAAACCCGTTCTTCCGCGTGGTGGAGCTCACCGACGACACGGCGGACCCCGCCGTGTGGGGGAAGAACTTCCCCATCCAGTACGACATGTACCTGCGCACCGTGGACCAGACGCGCACGCGGTACGGCGGCAGCGAGGCGGTGCCGCGCGCTCCCACGCAGTCGGACCCGCGCTCGGTGGTGGCGCAGAGCCGGCTGGAGGAGGACCCACGCCTGAAGACGATGTGGGCCGGCTACGCCTTCAGCAAGGACTTCCGCGAGGAGCGGGGCCACGCGTACATGCTGGCGGACCAGACCTTCACCGAGCGCCAGCAGGTGACGCAGCAGCCGGGCACGTGCATCCACTGCCACGCCAGCACCTATACCGCCTACAAGCGGCTGGGGAACGGCGACCTCTTCAAGGGCTTCGACGCGCTCAACCACATGACGTACTTCGAGGCGCGCAAGCAGGTGGAGCACCCGGTGGCCTGCATCGACTGCCACGACAGCCAGACGCTGCAGCTGCGCGTGACGAAGCCGGCCTTCATGATGGGCATGGCGCGCATGAAGGCCGCGCAGGGCGTGCGGGACTACGATGTGAATCGCGACGCCACGCGCCAGGAGATGCGCAGCTACGTCTGCGGCCAGTGCCACGTGGAGTACTACTTCAAGGGCTCGGAGAAGACGCTCACCTTCCCGTGGGACAAGGGCCTGAAGATTGAGAACATCCTCGCGTACTACGACGAGAATCCGCACAAGGACTGGACGCACGCGGACACGGGCGCGCCGGTGCTCAAGGCGCAGCACCCCGAGTTCGAGCTGTGGAACCAGGGCGTGCACGCGCGCTCGGGGGTGTCGTGCTCGGACTGCCACATGCCGTACACGCGGGTGGGGGCGCAGAAGATTTCCGACCACCACGTGCGCAGCCCGCTGCTCAACATCAACCGCGCGTGCCAGACGTGCCACCACTTCTCCGAGGACGAGCTGCGCGCCCGCGCCGAGGCGCTCCAGGAGCGCACCTTCCAGCTGCGCAACCAGGGGCTGGATGCGCTGGTGGGGCTCGTCAGGGACGTGAAGGCCGCGAAGGCCGCCGGGAAGACGGACCAGGACCTGGCCGGGGTGTATGCGCTGCAGCGGCGCGGCCAGTTCATGCTGGACTTCATCGAGGCGGAGAACTCCATGGGCTTCCATGCTCCGGAGGAGGCCGCCCGCATCCTCGCGCAGGCCACCAACCTGCTCCGCCAGGCGCAGATTCTCGTGAGAGACCCCACCTTCAAGCCGGAGCTTCCCGACGCCCCGCACCCCAGCGCGGGAGACGCCCACCCCGGGCCCGGAGTGCGAGGCAAGACGGTGGGCAGTCCCACGGGTGGGGCGGGCGGCTCGGGTGGTGGCGCCGTTCCAGATGGTGGGAGCGGCGACGGTGGGCCGGCGCACTGAGGGACACGGAAGCTCCGGCTCGTGGCGTTGGCGTGGGTGGGCCCGGCTGATGAGGCTTGCGACTCACTGCCTCGCGGCGTTGGTGCGGGTGGGCCCGGCTGATGAGGCTTGCGACTCACTGCCTCGCGGCGTTGGTGTGGGTGGGCCCGGCTGATGAGGCTTGGGGCTCACGGCCTCGCGGCGTTGGTGCGCGTGGGCCCGGCTGATGGAAGGGCTCGGAAGTCAGCTTCCCTGGCGGTGGTGGACGACCCCTCAGCGTCTCGGGATGTCCTCACGCGCGAAGGTGACGCGGGGGCGTGAATGCCCGGGTTCGCCCGTCCGTTGGAAAGGTGCGATACAGGATGCGCGCCGGCCGGGCCGCCAGGGAAGGATGCATGCGGATGCTTGGGAACCCGAGGGCCTTCGTGGCCGGAGCGCTGGTGCTCTTCGCCAGCGCGGCCAGCGCGGAAGAGAAGTGGGAGACGGTGGCGGAGAAGCCGTACCTGGTGAAGGTGCGGCCCCGACCGGGCACCCAGGCCAAGGAAGTGTGGGCGGAAGGCGAGCTCGCCGCCAACGCCTCGGACGTGCAGGCGGTGCTGACGGACGTGGACTCGTACCGGCAATGGATGCCGTACGTGAAGGAGTCGCGCACCATCAAGGACCTGCCGGACGGCGCGCGGCTGACGTACACGAAGCTGGGCCTGCCCGTGGTGGCCTCGCGCGACTACGTGTGCCACGTGGTGCAGGAGTCGAAGCTGGCCGCTGACGGCACCGGCGTCTTCGTCCAGCGGTGGTGGGCGCAGCCGGACGCCATCCCCGAGCGCCGCGACACGGTGCGGCTGCGACTCAACGAGGGGAGCTGGCGCGTGGAGCCTCGCGGCGAGGGGAAGTCCCACGCCGTCTACAAGTTCACCGTGGACCCCGCCGGCTCCATCCCCGGCTTCCTGGCCAGCATGGGTCAGAAGGACGGAGTGGTGGACACCTTCCGCGCCGTGGAGAAGCGCGCCCTGCAGCACGCGGAGGCGCAGCGGAAGAAGAAGTGACGCGTTCCCTTCCTGGGCACGAGGAGCGGGACGACTCGCTCATCTCCAAGACGGACTTGAAGCTGTCGCTCCTCACTCCATTGGAGGCTTCCCTCGCTTCGACGAACCAGGCCAGGGCCGCTCCGAGCAGCACGGTGCAGCCGTCCGCCCCCGGGGCAGGGCTGGAGCGGAAGGAACGTTCGTTCCAGGTTCGCGAGCGGCATGGCGCGCAGGCCCAGGCGCCCCGAGCGGCTGACCGGCAGGGGCGGAAGGAACGTTCGTTCCAGGGGCGAGCGGCATGGTGAGGGCCCAGGCCCACCGCCGCCGACTGGCAGGAGCGGAAGGAACCTTCGTTCCAGGGGGACGCGCGGCATGGAGCGGGGCCAGGCCGCTGACCGGCAAGAGCGGAAGGAACGTTCGTTCCAGGCTCGCGCGTCCCGGTGGGCGCGCTGTACCGGCGCTTCAGGTCGGCCCCGGACGCGTGCCTTTACCTACCGCGTCTTGAATCAGGCCAGACCCGCGCCAAGCAGAACGGCGGTGGCGCAGCTCGCGGCGGCGAAGCTCCAACCGAGGCGCTTGAGGTGGCGCGGCGCGGGCAGCAGGGCCAGCGTGCCGAGCGCGACCACCGGAATGGGCAGCAGCGCCACCACGCGCCATGCCGACACGCCCGCGTTCAGCGCCCAGCCGAGACTGCCCGCGAGCCCTGCACTCGCTACGACGAGGCCCACGACGCGCAACAGCGCGCGGTCCGCGCCTGGCTTGTGGGCTCGGATGACGACGTGCACCGTCATCGTGGCCAGCGCGAACCCGAGCGCGAAGGTGCCCCAGAGCGTCAGTGCCGCACCCGGTGCCTGTCCTCCCGCGAGGGCCACCGGCACGGCCCATGCTCCAAGCGCCAGGGACGCGAGCAGCTCTCCGGAGAGGGTGCGCTCCTGCCGGCCCCAGGTCATCAACAGCACCTCCGCGCCCAGGATGCCTGGGAGCGCGAGGTAGGGCCGGGCACCCGGCGCGAGGCTCGGGACGGCGAGCACCAGGGCACAGGCCGCCACGCCCAGCAGCATCCACGTCCAGCGGAGGGCGACGACGCGGTCCCGCTGGGCGCGGGTGCTCCGGTGTCCGAGCAGGTGGAGCAGGGGCTCATGGACCCAGAAGCAGGCAACCGCCGCCACGGTGAGCCAGAGGGCCGGGGCGCTCGGGACGGTGACGGCGAGCGCGGTGGCCAGCGGCAACAGGAGCTGGAAGTACGCGCCGTGCTCCCTGGGCAGGAGTGCCTGGCGGGCGAGGGGGAGCTGCTGGCGGGAGGAGAGGGTCAGCATGGAGGAGGCGTGCGGAGGGAGGGCCACCGGCGCCTCCTGAGCAAGCGGCGTTCCGCGCCTGGGCTTGGGGGCGGAGTGGGAGGACGGCGCAAGGGGTGCGGAAGGCCCCGGGGCCCGCGCAAGCCTTGCGCCTCCCGCCCTTCCGGAGCGCCCGGGAAGGGGAGGCACGGTTCCTGAAGTGCGTCGCTGCCACCTGGATCCAGGGCTCCAGGCGTGGCCGTGGCGGGAGCGTCGCCGGTGGCCGTCGTGCGGAGGCGAACATGGACATGCTGGCCCGTGAGGCCCAAGAAGCGCTGCGCAAGCGCAGCCAGCGACTGCGGGCTCGGGCCCTGGCGTTCGCGGACGAGCTTGCGGCCGAGGCGGGCGCGCTCACCGAGTCGGAGCGGCAGGAACTGAGCGCCATCGATGCGGCACTCGCACGCATCGACGGCGGGGAGTTCGGCAACTGCGCCCGATGTGGTGGGGCCATCGGCCGCCACCGGCTCCGTGCCATCCCCGAGGCGCGTCATTGCCTGACGTGCTCGGCGGCGGAGCGGTGAGCGTGCCGCTGTGGGCGGCCTCGGCGGCGAGACGGTGAAGCGAGGAGCACCTCACGGCCGGCTGAAGGCGTGACCTCACAGGTCTGGGAATGTCACCGGGCTGAGCGTGAGGGTCCGGTCTCCCCCTGCCTCCTGCAGCTCCACGATGTGTGGGCCGTGGGCCTCGGTTCTTTCGGCCTCCGCTTCCACGATGATGCGGACCTCGGGGACCTCCTCCGTCGCAAGCCCGGACTGCCACGTTTGTACGATGCGCAGTCGGCGACCCTCGGGTCCAATGAGGGCCGCGCCTCCTATCGACCAGGGCCGCTCACTTCGAGAGAACGTCATGGTCAACTGCACCGCGACCCTCATTGCCGCACGGAAGCACGTGGTCTCCGCCTGTTGGAGCTCAGCGCTCGTGGCACGAGACAACGGGTGATTGAGTCGACTGACCGCGATGCCATGGCTCTTCATCCATGGAGTCTCGATGGTGCCGGTCAGGCCGACGGGACCGCGCTCCGCTCGCAATCGCGCGTTCTCCTCCCGCAGCCGCTGGAGTTCCTCCGCCATACGGGTGGCCACCAACAAGGCAGGCTCGGAAGAGCGCGGAGCGCGCACGAACTCCACCTGTGCATCAGCCTGACCAGGAACCACCACGAGGAGGAAGTGAGCTTCGGCGAGGGCCGCGCCATCCACGAAACGCACGGTGAGCCGCAGGCGCTCTCCTTCGCGGAGTGTCTCCGAGGGCAGCAGGGCGAGGGTGTCTTCACCCACGGCCACGCGGTGGAAGCGCTCCCGCTTGTCCAGTTCCACCCCGTCGCGTGCCAGAGGCACATCGAACAGCAGGAGGCTGGCGGTACCCGGCCGGATGGAAATCTCCGGAGGGGCACGGAGGGGCTCGGGTGCCAGCTCGATGCGGCGCATCCGCGGTGGCCCGTCAGCGTTGTTGATGGGGGCCTGCGCGGCGGCAGCGGTGCCCACCAGCATGACGAGCAGGAGGTGCGGGACAGAAGGCCGGGCGGACACGAAGGCTCCCCCGCGACTCACTCGAAACGTTCGAAGCGGGTCACCGCCCAGACGTCCACCCGGGAGTAGATGACGGCATTCTGGGCATCACCCCCAGGCTCGCGTGCGGTGCCGCGCAGCCGGGTTTCATCGTCATAGATCTCGAAGCAGACCGGGTATTGCACCCCCTTCATGCGGAGCACCGTGAAGCGGCCGTAGACGCGCTTGCTCCCGATGTAGAGCTGTCCGTCCATCTCCGACCCGTACCTGATGCCTCCTTGGCTCTTCACTGGAGCGGCAATGGCTCGACCCTCGCGAACGGTGAGGTTGATGCCTTTTTCGCCCCGGCTGAGCTCGGTGAGGAGGCTCTCCTCGATGCTGATATCCAGCTTCTTCATCGTCGCCACGGCCCCGGGTGGGCACTCCTCCGCGGGCGGAAGAGGCGGCTCCATCAGCGGCGGCGTGGTGGCGCAGGAGGCCAGTCCCGTACAGACGGCAGCCGCTGCGGCGCGAGTCATGCTTCCGGCGGAGCGGACGCGGGACGTCTGGGGCTGCTTCGCCGAGGGCGGGAGCCCGGAGGCAAGGTCGGTCTTCTTCACGGAAGAGGCTTCCTGGGGAGTCGCCACCGACACGGTGACGGCCACGGGGGTGGGCCTCGCCTCTGGCGGGACCGCGGCCGGGGCAGTGTGGGGGGCCTCCACGATGCTGGCCACTTTCTGACCGACTGAGGTGGTTGCCTCATGCCTCACCTGAGCGGTAGTGTGCGGCCATGCTCCCGATGCCAGAGCCCCCAGCGCTCCCAGGCCCGTCACGAGGACGAGGCCCACCGCCGCCACCAGCGCCCGCTGTCGTCGGCGCGGGTGCACCCGGCGCGCGCTGCCCTCCACCACGGCCTTTCCGGGTGAGGCATAGGGGGTGGGCTTGGGTAGCGGACGCAGCACCCCGAGCAGCTCCGCCCACAGGCGCAGCAGCTTCGCCCGCACCACCGAGGGCGGCCGGTGCGTGTGGGTCGGCCACTCCGGACGGCGCGTGCGCTGGCTCCGGGCGGACGCGCCTTCCTCGGCGGCGCGCGGCACGTCATGCCACTCGAAGACCTGCGTCTCCCAGGCTTCGGCCGGGTGCTGGCCCAGGGCCGTCACCAGCGCCTCGTGCAGCTGGGCTCCGGTCTGGAAGCGCTGCTCGGGGTCCTTCTCCAGCAGGCGGAGGATGACGCCGTCGAGCGCGGGCGGCACGCGCGGATTCACCGCCGAGGGCGCCGGAGGCTGCTGCGAGACGATGGCCGCGCACAGCACGTCCGGGGGCCAGTGGGGAGCGAAGGGGTAGTGGCCGGTGACGGCGCGGTACAGGCAGACGCCCAGGGCGTAGAGGTCATCGGTGGGGGCGAAGGCGTAGCGGACATCGATGCGGCGCCAGTGGCGCTGGTGGAAGCGGACGGACTCGGGGCTGCGCAGGTGGAGGGTGCCCGGGGGCAGGGGGCCGGTGGTCAGGGTGGGGGCGCCGGTGTAGTCGCCCGAGCCCAGGTCGATGAGCACCGGGTCGCCCTGTGGGCCGCGCATGAGGATGTGCTCGGGCTTGAGGTCGCGGTGCAGCACGCCCATGGCGTGAAGGGCATCCAGGATGAGGGACATGCGGCGCGCGGTGTCCGCGAACTGCTGGAAGGAGGGGTTGTGGAGGTCGGCCCACAGGTGGAGCGGGGGGCCGGGCACCCAGTCCATGACGAAGTAGAAATGGCCGGTGACGACGTCCGGCCAGCGCCCGCAGGCGTGGACGGCGACGATGTGTGGATGGACGGCCTTGTCCATCAGCAGGGTGAGCTCGCGCATGGAGCGGGGCTCGTAGGGGTGGTGGGACAGCTTGAGCGCGAAGTAGCGGCCCGGGTCATTGAGGGCTTCCACCTTGTAGACGGCGCCGTAGCCGCCGGCCCCGAGCCGCTCGAGGAGGCGCCAGCTGCAGCCCACCACCGTGCCGGGGGGCAGCTTGTCCGGGTTCACCTGGGGGTTGTCCGAGCTCATGGCCTTGGGAGGTCTCCTGAATTTTCCTCAACCTAGCAGGTTGGGCGGTATTGTGGGGACCTGGTGTGTTCTGTCGCAGATGTCCATGGGAGGTTGTCGATGAACGAGACCTGGTACGCGGGTGCCTACTGGCTGGGCCGGAGGGAGTCCGCCGAGTCGTGTGCGCGGCGGGCGGAGACCTTCTTCCGTTCCATGCGGCGGTGTGACCCGTCGTGGTCGACGTGGTGCGAGGCCGCGGAGTCCTTCGAGGCGTCGCGGTTGCTGCCCTTCGAGCCGGATGCGGCGAACCTGACGCGGATGTTCACCCGGCGGGAGAACCAGGAGCCCGGAGACGGGGTGAGCCTGTGGGCGTGGGCGGGCGAGCGCCGGGACGAGGTGACGGGCGTGAGCCTGCGGTGTGGCTCGGCGTCACACCAGACGTCGGCGGTGTGCCTGCTGAAGCCGCCGTCCTACGGGCCGGTGGCGGAGCGGGTGGTGAGCGCCGGGGTGATGAAGGAAGTGCTGAAGTGCATGGCGGTGGCGTGGGAGCCGGAGTGGGCGGTGGCCACGTCGGACAATCATCGGGACATGGTGTCGGGCCGCGCGCGGGCGGGCACCTTCGTGGGGTGGATGATGTATTTCTCTCGTCGACGCGGTGAGGTGCCTCCCCTGCCGAAGCCGGTGAAGGTGGAGCCGGTGGAGGGACTGGGCACGTTGATAGTGCTGACGCCGGACCGCTTCACGGCCGGCAACCCCGAGCACGTGCAGCTGGCCGAGCAGGTCTGCGAGGCCCTGCGGTGCGCGAAGCTGCTGGGCGCGCTGCGGCCGTGGAAGCCCTTCGGCAATCAAGGGCGAGGTGAGTAGCAGTTCGAGGCACTCCGGGCTCGCTGGCTCCCCCGCCAGCAGCCCGTAGGGGCTGACGAGCACCCGAGGGCCCGGCCCCGCCGGTGTCCTCCAGGTGGCGCTTGCCCCGGAGGACACCGGAAAGAAGCCGTGCATGAAGGCGTGTCTATGGGTATAGACAGGCCCACATGTGTCCCATGGTGAAGACAGAAGACCTCATCGACGCCCAGGGAGTGGCCGGGTTGCTGCGCCTGAGCCACACCAACAGCGTCAGCACCTACCTGCGCCGCTACCCGGACATGCCGCGTCCCGTGCTGGACCTGGGCACCGGGCGCCCCCGGCTCTGGCTCCGTCCCCAGGTGGTGCGCTGGATGCGCGCCCGCCAGTCCGAGCAGCTCAGCGTTGGAGGTGAATCATGACCACCGCCGTTCCCCCGCGTACGCCCCCCGCCGTCCTGCCCGGCCCCAATGACACCTGCTGGTGCGGCAGCGGCTCCAAGTACAAGAAGTGCCACCGTGGCGCCGATGCCGTCGAGGCTCGCAAGAAGGGGCCCGACACCGCTCGCAAGGGCGTGCGTCCCGGCCTCATCAGCCCGCGCCGCGACGTGCCCATCCACATTCCCCGCCCGGACTACGCGGCGTCGGGCCGGCCCTCGCGGCGCGCTCCCGCGTCGGAAATCAACACGCCGGACGTCATCGCCCGCATGCGCCGCGCCTGCAAGGCCGCCGCCGAGGTGCTCCAGGAGGTGTCCGCCCACGTACGCCCGGGCGTCACCACCGACGAGCTGGATGCGATTACGCACGAGGCCTACATCAAGCGCGGCGGCTACCCGAGCACGCTGAACTACCACGGCTATCCCAAGTCGCTCTGCACCTCCGTCAACGAGGTTGTCTGCCACGGCATCCCCGACAGCCGCGCGCTGGAGGACGGCGACATCATCAACCTGGACATCACCATCTTCCTGGATGGCGTCCATGGTGACTGCTCGGCCACCTACTTCGTCGGCAACGTGGACGCGGAGAGCCAGCGGCTGGTGAAGGTGACGCGCGAGTGCCTGGACATCGGCATCGCCGCGGTGAAGCCCGGCCGGCCCATCAGCGACATCGGCCGCGCGATTGAGGACCACGCCACGAAGAATGGCATGAGCGTGGTGCGCGCCTACTGCGGCCACGGCATCGGCGAGACGTTCCACACGTCCCTGCAGATTCCCCACTACTTCGAGCCCGAGTCCAACACCCTCATGGAGCCCGGGATGATTTTCACCGTGGAGCCGATGATCAACCTGGGTGGCTGGGGCAGCCGCACCTGGGATGACGGGTGGACCGCCGTCACCGCCGACGGCAGCCGCAGCGCCCAGTTCGAGCACACCCTCCTCGTCACCGAGAAGGGCCCCGAAATCCTCACGGTGCCCTGACGGACACCTCGGGCGCGGGCAGTCGCTGCGTGCGGCTGCCCGCCCGTGCCGTCAAGGCGCGTGGGCCTCGGGCTCTCGGGGCTCCATTGCCCGTGCGAGGCTGGAAGGCCACCGCACGAGGTTGAAGCGCGTGAGCCTCAGGGCCTGCACCACCACGTGTCCGGGGGCCTTCAGCCGCACGGTGTGCCCGGGGCCGAGCACGTAGTCCCGCGAGTCGCCTTCACACGTGAGCCACAGTTGCCCGTCATCGCAGGTGAGCGCCAGGTGCTCGCCGCCATGCGTGTGCATGCCCCACGTGGCACCCCGCTCCAGTAGCACCCGCTCCTCGCTTCCGTTCCGGTGGGCTCCGGGCCTCAGCCACTCCGCCAGCGCCCGCAGCCAGTCGTGAAACGTGAAGGTGAGAGTCGCCGCCATCGCCGTGTCCTCCTGTCCCGCAACATGCGCCCGGCGGGCGGAACAGAACAGATGCAGCGAATGTAGATTGTGACCGGTACAGTTCTGGGTGGAAGAACTGTACCGGTCACTGTGGTGGGCAGGTGTATCTGGGCGGCGGGACGCGGCCCGGTTACCCATGGTGGTTGGGGACGACACCTCCCGGAGGACGCATGGGCGCGCTGGCGCATAGACCGAAGCTGTACGAGCAGGTGGCCGAGCGGCTGGGAGACGCCATCGCCGCGGGCACGCTGCGGCCGGGAGACCGGCTGCCATCGGTGCGGCAGCTCAGCCTCCGCGAGCGCGTGAGCATCTCCACCGTGCTCCAGGCGTACCTGCACCTGGAGGCCGTCGGCGTCATCGAGACGCGCCCACAGTCCGGCCACTACGTGCGCCGCCGCGAGCGCCCGCGCCTCGCCGAGCCCCAGGTGTCGCGCCCCGCCGCCAGCGCCACGCCCGTCACCGTCAGCGCGCTCGTGGCCCGCGTGTACCGTGCCGCGCGTGAGCCGCGCCTGGTGCAGTTGGGCGCCGCGTGGCCGGCTCCGGAGCTGCTGCCCACCCGGCGGCTGTACCGCGAGCTCAACACCCTCACGCGCGAGGCGGGGGACACCGGCATCCTCTACGACATCCCTCCCGGTTGCCTGGAGCTGCGCCAGCAGCTCGCTCGCCGCTCGTTGGACTGGGGCTGCGCGCTGTCCGCGGATGACTTCGTCACCACGTGCGGCGCGTCCGAGGCCATCCACCTGTGCCTGCTCGCCGTGGCCCGCACGGGGGACACCATCGCGATTGAGTCCCCCGCGTACTACGGCACGCTGCAGGCGATTGAGTCGCTCGGGCTGCGCGCGCTGGAGATTCCGAGCAGCCCCCGCCACGGCCTGGAGCTGGACGCGCTGCAAGCGGCGCTGGAGCGGCGGCGCGTGGCCGCGGTGCTGGTGGTGCCCAGCTTCAGCAACCCGGTCGGCAGCTGCATGCCCGAGGAGAACCGGAAGCGGCTGGTGTCCATGCTCGCCGAGCGTGACGTGCCGCTCATCGAGGACGACATCTACGGCGACCTGCACTTCGGCCCGGAGCGCCCGCGCACGTGCAAGGCCTTCGACACCACGGGCAACGTGCTGCTGTGCGGCTCGTTCTCCAAGACGCTCGCCCCCGGCTTCCGCGTGGGCTACGTGGCCCCGGGCCGCTTCCGCGAGCGCGTGGAGTTGCTCAAGTTCGCCCACACCGTGGCCACTCCCACGCTGCCCCAGCTCGCGATTGCGCGCTTCCTCCAGGAGGGCGGCTACGACAGGCACCTGCGCACCCTACGCCGCCGGCTCGCCGCCCAGGTGGAGCGCATGGCCGAGGCCGTCGCCGAGCACTTCCCCGAGGGTACGCGCGTGGCCCGCCCGTCGGGCAGCTCGCTGCTCTGGGTGGAGCTGCCTCCGCGCGTGGACGCGCTGGAGCTGCACGCGAAGGCGCTGGAGGCGGGCGTCAGCATCGCCCCCGGGCCCATCTTCTCCGCGCGGCCGGACTCGTACCGCCACTTCATCCGCCTGAGCTGCGGCCAGCCGTGGACGCCCCGCATCGAGGGCGCCATGGCTACGCTGGGCAGCCTCGCGCGCAACGTCGCGTGAGGGCGCCGGCCGTGCTCACCGCGGCCGCATCCTGATGGACGCCAGCCGGTCGTCCGGCGCGAGCCCCACGGCGAACTGATACGTCTTCGTCCCGAACGTCACCAGGTACGTGTACTGGCGGTCATCGCCCAGCGTGCTCCGCTCGACCAGCACCAGCCGTCCCGTGGGCCCCAGCTCGCGCAGGTGCTCCTGGTACAGCTTCGCGATGCCCGGAAAGAACCCGGCGCGAACGTACGCGAAGTCGGCCGGCGCGAGCGTCCCTTCCCGTGCCTTCTCCAGCAGCGCCGCGACTCGCGCGGTGACCTGGGGCTCGCGGTCTTCGATGGGGGTGAGCGTCGGCGGGGCCAGCGCGGGGTGGATGATGGCCGCCAGGCCCTCCGCGAAGCGCGAGGGGTTCGCGGCCGAGGAGTTGGTCAGCACGATGAGGGAGAGGCCTTCGCCCAGGTAGCGGCCGAAGTAGGACGTGAAGCCCTGCCAGGCGCCGCCGTGCTGGTGCAGCGGCTTCCCGGCCCGCTCCAGGAGCTGCCAGCCAAAGCCATACGGATAGGTGGCGCCGCTGGTGAGCGGCGCGGGAGTGAGAATCTCCCGCCAGCTCTCCGGGGTGAGGATGGCTCGCGCCTGGACGGCCGCGTCCCACGCCAGCATGTCCCGCACGGACACATACATGGAGCCGTCCCCCGTGGTGTTGAGCGAGGGAGACACCCACTCCTGGTTCTTCAACGTCCCCTTGTCCATGCGGTAGCCGTCCGCGCGGTGCGGGATGATGTCCGCCTCGCTGATGATTCGCGCCGTCGTCATGCCGGCGGGCTTGAAGACCTTGTCGCGCAGCACGTCGCCGTAGAACGTGCCGGAGACGCGGTTCACGATGATGCCCAGCAGGACATAGCCGGTGTTGCTGTAGGACCAGCGCGAGCCGGGGGCGAACTCGAGCGTCAGCGTGTAGGCGAAGCGCGCGAGCTCCTCGTCGGTGTAGTCCTTCCGGTAGTCGAGCGTGCCCTCCAGGTCCGGAAGGCCCGCGGTGTGGTTCAGCAGGTGGCGCACGGTGATGCCGCCCCACGACGCAGGGGCCCCGGGGAAGAACTTCGTCAGCGGGTCCGCCAGCGCGAGCTTGCCCGCCTCCACCTGAAGCATCACCGCCATCGCGGTGAACTGCTTACCGACGGAGCCCGCCTGGAAGAGCGTCTCAGGCTTGACGGGGACCTGATGCTCCAGGTTCGCGAAGCCATACCCCTTCGCCAGGAGGACCTTGCCGTTCTTCACGATGCCGATGCCGACGCCGGGCACCTTCTGGCGCTCCAGCTCCTCCCGGACGAACGCGTCGATGCGCTTGCTGACCGGGGCCGGTGCGGCGGCGGCGCGGCTCGCTGAGAAGCCCAGCAGGAGGACAGACAGCATGGCGAGACGGCGGACAAGGCAACACACGTGGAGGGCTCCTTCAGGGCGGCTCGACCTGTACCGCTGGCACGGGACATACCGCGCCTCTCGGTGACGGGGCTACGTCCCGCGGGACGGGATGCGGCCAGCGGACCTGGACGGGCAGGGTGTCGTGTGCCGCGTTGCGTGAGGAGGGTTCAGCGGGCGAAGAGCAGCCCCGCGCCCTCGCGGGCCGCGCGGTCCACCGCGTGCGTCACCGCGTCCAGGGCGACGGCCGGGTTGCCCCGGCTCGCGAGGGACAGCCCGCGCTGGAGCATGGAGGTGAAGCGCGCCAGCCCGCGCACCGGCTTGTAGTCCGGCGCCCCGCCCAGGTGCTCGCGCAGGTCATCGCGCACCTGCTTCACCTCGGTGCCGGTCCAGTACCCCAGCGAGGGAACCTGGCGCCGCAGGCCGATGCCCTGGCCCACCTCCATTCCCGGGGCACGTCCCCACACCAGGTGTCTCCAGAGCTGGCGCGTCCGCTCGGGACAGGCCGAGCCGATGATGGCCTCCGCCGCCTGGAGGTCCCGGTCATCTGGCTTCCGGTCCGTGGCCAGCACCAGCTCGCCCTCCGGCCCGTCCTCGCCCCGGGTGAAGAAGTCGGAGAGCTCGTCGAGCAGGTCCACCACCGAGTCCTGGAGACCGGCCGGTGGCTCCCGCAGCGCCGTCGCGCCCCGCTGGAGGAGGTGGTCCACCAGCGTCACGGTGGCCTGGAGGTCTTCCTCCAGCTCCTGCTCGCTCGTGGGTGCCCCGTCTCCGTCCTTCGTCCACTCGTGGATGAACCAGGCGCGGAAGGTCGTGAGCCGCTCCGGGGTCAGCACGCCGGTGAGGCCCTCGGGAGGGGTGAGGAGGAACGAGACGTCCATGGCCTCGTTCTACCTCGGGACGCGGGGCCCGGGGGGAACCCGGGCGCGGGTCCGCTCAGCCGCGCCGGGTGGCCTGGGGCACGTCGATGTGCAGCTCGACACGTCGGTTGGCGCTGCGGCCATCCTCGGAGGTGTTGGGCGCCACGGGCTCCGTCTCTCCCTGGCCCAGCACCACCATCTGCCGCTCCTCCACGCCGCGCCCCTTCAGTACGCGCGCCACCGCGTCCGCGCGCCGCATGGACAGGGACTCGTTGTAGGGCTCCGTGCCCCGGCTGTCCGTGTGGCCTTCGATGGTGAGGCGGTCATCCGGGTACTTCGCGAGGATGTCGCCAATCTGCGTCAGCTGGGCCACCGCGCCGTCGGTGAGCACCGCGCTGTCCGTCTCGAAGAGCAGCTCGCTCTGGAGGTTGAGCAGCAGGCCGTGCTCCGTCTTCCGCGTCTCCGCGACCTTCTCCAGCTCCTGCGCGCGCTTGTCGAGGTAGTTGCCCACGCCGCCGCCCACCGCTGCTCCCGCCGCCGCGCCCACCGCCGCACCCTTCCAGCCGCCGGCAATCGCGCCCGCGCCCGCGCCCACGATTCCGCCCGCCGCCGCTCCCGTCGCCGTCCGCTTCCCGGGCGTGGCGCAGCCACCCGCGCCGAGCATCGCCGCGGAGAGGAGCACCGCCGCCGCCTTGTTCCGAACCGTCGCGTTCTTTCGAGTCGTCACGTGAAGCCTCCTTGTCACTGGCTTGGAAGGCTCAGCGCGGGGGAGATTCATGCGACGATTTTCGGACGCCGGACGGCTGCCTGCTGTCCAGGTATCGCTCGCTCTGCCGCTCGTGGGGCGACCGGCCAGACTCCCAGGTCTCCGGGACGAAGGGCACTATACGGGCTGGGAGCGCTTCGCAGCGCGCGGAGGCGCCTGGGAAAACCGGACAAGGGCCCATGCATAGCAGACAAGCAGCGCGACCATCGCGACGGACGAGATGATGAGCATCACCTCATGCCTCAGCCCCGAGCTGTGGAAGGCGCCCGACATGGAGAGGCCCGCCGCACCAAAGGTCGGGACGATGCCAACCGTCAGCACGATGCCCCAGACCCGCACGGCAGTGGGGCCTCGCACCCACACCCCGGCGAGGAAGGAGACGACGGCCCACAGGAAGACGGGCGGCAGGAACATCAGCATCACGAGCTCGCACATATCGTTGGCGTTGGCCCACGCGGGGGCGGAGACCAGGAGCACGGAGACGCCCATCGCCTGCTTCACGTCGCGCATCGACAACCCCTCATCCGGCAGACGTTGTGTCGTCAGGTCCGAGGGCCACCTTACACGCGGAAGGGGGGCTCAATCAGCACGGGCGGCGTGGCCTTCGGGTCATCCGGGTCGAAGGCGGGCGCGTAGGGGCCGGCGTTCGTCTCCTTCCACTTGCGCGGCACGCGCTCGACGCCCACCGGGTACACCCTGAGGTGCCCGTCCTCGTTGATGTGCAGGCGCAGGAAGTTCTTCCAGTCCGGCAGCGCCAGCGAGATGAACGCTTCGTTGGAGTGGGCTCCGAAGAAGTTCACGCTCAGCCACAGGTACAGGCCCATGACGAACGGGCCCACCATGAAGCCGCCCAGGAAGGTGAAGCCCGAGGACAGGAGGAACTTGCCCGCCAGGTGCCACCAGCCCGCCGTGCAGTTCAGCCCGTCCGGCGTCAGGTCCGGACAGACGCCCAGCCCGGTGACGGTGAAGTACGTCGCGGCCCACGCCGTGAAGAAGGCGCCGAAGATGTGGCCCAGCCCATGGAGCGTCCCCGCCAGCGTCCGCCACTTCCCGAACTGGGAGTCCGCCAGGGCGATGAGCCCGCTGATGGTGCCCAGCCCCAGCACCAGCGTCCAGGGCCGGCTCACCATGCTGTTGCCCACCGCCAGGACGACCTGGGGTAGCTGCGACAGCCCCAGCGAGCCCACCTCCGCGTAGGCCGCGAGCGCGAGCATCAGATAGAGCGCTCCGGTCATCAGCCCGAAGAGCGGGCTGTGGCGGATGAGCATCAGATTCTTTCGCGCCAGCTTCCGCGACGTCTTCTCGTCCGGGAAGCTCTTCTGCAGACGGTAGCCGTCACGCAGCACGTGCGCCGCCGGCGCGTGCGTGGGGTGGAGGAAGGCGCCGCCTCCGCCCGCCGTGATTTTCTGCCGGCCCGCGGCGTCCTCGTGCCGGCGGTAGTGGTGCAGGTCTCCCGCGAGGAAGACGCTGATGCGGCGGCCCAGCACCTTCTCCTGGAGGTACTCCAGGTTGTTCTCCAGGTAGCTGCCCTTGCGCCTCGAGGCCGCCGCGAGAATCCACGCGGGCTCCGCGTTGCAGAGGATGACGCGGTCGTCCGGCCCCATGTGCTGGGCCACCTCGCGGAAGTACTCCACCTGGGGCACGTCGATGTCGCTGTTGAGCTGCACGTCCGTGCCGATGAGCCACCAGCGGTGCGGCAGCTTCAGCGCGAAGTAGCTGCGGCTCTGCCGCGTGCGCCGGCCCGCAATCCACCGGTTCGCGCAGAACAGCCGCATGAAGGCCGAGAGCCCGTCGTACCAGTCATGGTTGCCCGGGATGACGAACAGGTCCGGGTTGGGCGCCTGGGTGCGGCGCATGGCCGCCTCGTAGGGCTGCACCAGCCGCTCCTCGTACGCCTCGCGGCTGGCTCCCGGGTACACGCCGTCCCCGCCGCACACGAGCACCCGCCCACGCTTCGTCTCGTACGGCTCGCCCCGCGCGACGCCGCGCACGGGCAGCGTCAGCCGGGGCAGCGCGAGCAGCCGGGCGATGCTGTACGTGGAGTTCCAGCCGTCGCCGGTGTCCGCCACGTAGTCCAGCCAGAAGTCGCCCTCGGGCAGCGCCTCCTGCGAGTAGTCGAAGAAGGGCGCCTGCGGTCGCACCACCGCCTCGATGAGCCGGTGGTCCGCCCGCGCGCCGAACACCGCCGCCACCAGCGCGTCCAGACCCGTGCGGAGCAGCTGCGCCGGATGCAGCCAGCGCACCATGTCCGCGCGACGACGGGGATGCGTCGCCATGCCGCTGTCGGAGATGGGCAACCCCTCACGCGGAGACACCAGGTGCGGGCGCTCGCCCGTTGCAGGCGCTGCTGGCGTCTGCCCGGTGGACTCGCCCTCGCGCGCGGCCGTTGCGTTCCGCTCACCTGCCATGTGGCGCGTTCTCCCGGGGGCCCTGCGTGAAGCGCATCTCGGGGCCGGGGCCGGCGTACACCTGCACCGCCTTCAGCGCCGTGTCCTTCGACACCACGCGCGCCGAGTGCTTCACGCCCGCGGGGATGTAGACCGCGTCCCCCTTGCCGGCGCGCAGCGTCTCTCCGGCGACGACCATCTCCGTCGCGCCTTCCTCGATGTAGAGAATCTCGGCGCTCGTCTCGTGGACGTGCTCGGGCACCTCGGCGCCGGGCTGGAGCTCCAGCAGCGTCACCGACGCGGCGGTGGCGCCCGTCGTCGGATTGAGGAGCAGCGTCGCGCGGCCCTTGCCTCCCGCGATGATGTGGCGCGGGGCCTCGGCCGTGGGGACCACGATGCGTACGGGCTTCGCGGCGGAGGGCGCAGGGGGCGCCGTCGCGCCGGGCTTCGCGGACGGAGGGACTGGCTGAGCTGCCGCGGCGGGCTTCGCGGAAGCAGGAGCGGCCTGGGGCGCCGGCTCGCGGGCCCAGGACAGCGCGGCGGCGCCGGTGACCGCGAGCACGGGAATCAGGAGGCGTGAGCGCATGACCCCCATGCATTACCACGCCCGTGGCCCTTGTCTGGAGGGCAGGCAGGCGCGGTTCGTCGTTCCCTGACCGCCCTGCCTGGGGCACCCTGGCCGTCATGTCGGACTCCCCCCTCAAGGACTTCCCCGTCGTCATCCCCTTCACGCTCCACTGGAGCGAGATGGATGCCTTCGGCCACGCCAACAACGCCCGGACCTTCACCTGGTTCGAGTCCTCCCGCATCGCCTACTTCGCCCGGGTCGGCCTGACGGGTCCGTCCGGGGCGGGCGAGGACCGGACGCCGGGCGGCATCGGCCCCATCCTCGCGGCCACCAACGCCGAGTACCTCCGCCCCGTCGTCTACCCAGCACGTCTCGTGGCCGGCACCCGCGTCACCCGCATCGGCAACTCGTCCATCTCCATCGAGCACGCCGTGGCCGGCGAGGACGACGGCCTCGTCTACACCCGGGGTGGCTGCACCATCGTCACCCTGCGCTACGCCACCAGCGAGAAGGTCCCCGTCCCGGCCCACGTCCGCGCCGCCATCGAGGCGCTCGAAGGGCGCTCCTTCACCCCGTGAGCCACGGTCCGGTGTGGGACGGACGCGCGCTCGCGGAAGGTGCGCGCCCGGCGAGGAGTGCTAGGACAGGCCGCACATGAGTGACCCCGTGCTGGGTTTCTACGAGGGACTGGCGGAGGAGTACCACCTGCTCTTCGCCAACTGGGCGCAGACGGTGGAGCGGCAGGGCGCCGCACTGGATGCCCTGCTGCGCCGCTGTGGCGCACCCCCGCCCCGGCGCGTGCTCGACTGCGCGTGTGGCATCGGCACCCAGGCGCTGGGCCTGGCCGCGCGCGGCTACGTCGTCCATGCCACGGACTTGAGCCCCGCCGCCGTCGCCCGCACCGAGCGCGAGGCCCGGGCCATGAACGTCACCCTCACCACGGGCGTGGCGGACATGCGCGAGCTGGACACGCAGGTGAACGGCACCTTCCCCGTGGTGCTCGCCTTCGACAACGCCGTGCCACATCTGTTGACGGACGAGGACCTGGACTCGGCCGCGTGCGCCATGGCGTCGAAGCTGGCACCTGGCGGCCTGCTGGCGCTGAGCATCCGCGACTACGACACGCTGGTGACCGAGCAGCCCCGCTTCACGTCGGAGCGCGTGCTCGATGCTCCCGAGGGCCGCCGCATCCTCTTCCAGCTCTGGGACTGGTCCGCCGACGGGCGCACGTACACGGTGCACCAGTTCATCCTGCGCCCCGAGGGAAGCGGGTGGCAGACCACCGAGCACACCGGCGTGTACCGCGCGCTCCAGCGTGTGGAGCTGGAGCGGGCGCTCACGCGGGCCGGCCTCATGGACACGCGGTGGTACTCGCCCGAGGAGACGGGCTTCTACCAGCCCATCCTCACCGCCCGGAGGCCGTGACGCGCCGGGCCCTCGGCTTGCTGGCGCTCTCGCGGGGCTTGTGCCGGGCACGCGCCTCGAGGATGCGGGGCATGCTCTCCTCGAGCCAGTCGACGAGCACCTCGACATGGCCGGCGACCTCGCGGCCCAGGGGCGTGAGGCTGTAGTCCACGTGCGGGGGAATCACCGGGTGGACCTCGCGCAGCACGAAGCCGTCCTCCTCCAGCGCATGCAGCGTCTGGGCGAGCATCTTCTCGCTCACCCCCGCCACCTGGCGCCGCAGCTCGCTGAAGCGGTGCGTGCCGTCCATCAGCGCGACGAGCACCAGCACTCCCCAGCGGCTCGTGACGTGGTCCAGGACGCCCCGGGAAGGGCAGTTGGGCGCGTACACGTCGCCTCGCTCCTCTGCCCACTTCACCATCAGCTTGCGCAGGCGCTTGGGCTGCTTCGTCTCGCTCATGTTAGTAGCTTACCCAAAGGTAGGTACTTACTGAAAGTTAGTGACGCCGTTAGGTTGCTCCTCGCGTCTCAACGAAACCTTCACGCCAGGAGCCCCCCATGATTCTCGTCACCGCAGCCACCGGAAAGCTTGGCCGTCTCGTCGCCGAGGAGCTGCTCAAGAAGGTCCCCGCCCGCCAGGTCGTCGTGGGAGTGCGCAGCCCGGAGAAGGCCAGCGAGCTCGCCGCGCGCGGCGTCCAGGTCCGCAAGCTGGACTACAGCCAGCCGGAGACGCTCGGACCGGCGCTCGCGGGAGTGGAGAAGGTGCTGCTCATCTCCTCCAATGAGGTGGGGCAGCGCGCCGTGCAGCACCAGGCCGTGGTGGACGCGGCGAAGAAGGCTGGAGTCCGCCTGCTGGCGTACACGAGCATCCTGCATGGGGACCGCTCGCGCCTGGCCCTGGCCGGAGAGCACAAGGCCACCGAGGAGGCCATCCGCGCGTCCGGCCTGCCCTTCGTGCTCCTGCGCAATGGCTGGTACTTCGAGAACTACACGGAGAACCTCGGCCCGGCGCTGACGCACGGGGCGCTGGTGGGCAGCGCGGGCGCGGGCCGCATCGCGGCGGCCACCCGGGCGGACTACGCGGCGGCCGCGGCGGCGGTGCTCGCGGGTGCGGGGCACGAGAACAAGGTGTACGAGCTGGCCGGTGACAGCCCGTTCACCATGTCCGAGCTGGCCGCCGAGGTGTCGCGCGGGGCGGGGAAGGCCATTGCCTACAACGACCTGCCGAGGCAGCAGTACCTGGGCGTGCTCGTGGGCGCCGGTCTGCCAGGGCCCTACGCCGAGATCCTGGTGGACGCCGACGTGGGCGCTTCCCAGGGTGAGCTGGACGACGCGTCCGGCGACCTGCGCCGCCTCATCGGCCGGCCCACGACGCCGCTCGCCGACGCCGTGGCCGTGGCGTTCAAGCGCTGAGGCGCACCGCGCGTCGCCCCTGTGATTCCGAAGGGTTGGGGTGCGCCCTTCCGCTCACGAGGTCGCCTCCCGTGCTTCCGCCATGGGAGGCCCTCAAATATCTTCGAAATGCATGTCGAGAACCCGCCGGCAGCTCCGACCTGCTCATGACCGCGCACTCAATCCAGGGGCGCTGGCACCGAGACGGAGTCGACCATGAAGTACATGCTGATGATGAACACCCCGGAACGTGGGTCGTACCAGGCCTTCAATTGGCCGAGGCAGGACTTCCAGGCGCACGTCGCATTCATGAAGGACTTCATCAAGAAGCTCGGCGCGTCGGGCGAGTTGGTGGCGGCCGAAGGTCTGGCCGGGCCCGACCAGGCGAAGCTCGTGCGCGCCGGGAACGACGGCAAGCCCGTCACCGACGGCGTGTTCCCGGAGGCCAAGGAGTTCCTCGCCGGCTACTGGATTGTCGACGTCGAGAGCCCCGAGCGGGCCTACGCGCTCGCCGCGCAGGCGTCCGCCGCGCCTGGACCCGGCGGCAAGCCGCTCAACATGGCGATTGAAGTGCGGCAGGTGATGAGCGGGCCGCCCCCAGAGCTGCTGTGAGTTCGTCGTCCCTGGATGCCCATGCCGAGCAGTTGCTGCGCGAGCTCGCGCCGCAGGTGCTTGGCGTGGTCGCCCGGCGGTTCCGTGACTTCAGCGCCGCGGAGGACGCGGTGCAGGAGGCGCTGATTGCCGCGGCCATGCAGTGGCCGCGCGACGGCGTGCCCGACGACCCTCGCGCGTGGCTTCTCCAGGCCGCCGCACGGCGCATCACCGACCACGTCCGAGCCGACGCGGCCCGCCGCCGCCGCGAGGAGCTCGTGGTCAGTCTCATTCCTCCCGAGCTGCAGCTCGTCCTCGCCCCCGACAGCGACGAGGCGGCGGGGCGGGATGACGCGCTCGCCCTGCTCTTCATGTGCTGCCACCCGGCGCTCTCGCCGGCCTCCGCCATCGCGCTGACCCTGCGCGCCGTCGGGGGCCTGACGACGGGCGAAATCGCCAAGGCGTTCCTGGTGCCGGAAGCGACGATGGCGCAGCGAATCAGCCGGGCCAAGCAGAGCATCAAGGCCTCCGGCATGCCGTTCCAGCTGCCCACGGCTGAGGAGCGGACGCAGCGGCTCGGCGCCGTGATGCACGTGCTCTACCTCATCTTCAACGAGGGCTACACGACGAGCTCCGGCCCCGAATTGCAGCGCAGGGACTTGTCGAGGGAGGCGATTCGCCTGACGCGGATGCTCCACACCCTTGTTCCGGAGGACGGCGAGGTGGCGGGGTTGCTCGCGCTGATGCTGCTGACCGATGCGCGGCGCGCGGCGCGGGCCGGGCCGGCGGGCGAGCTGATTCCGCTGAACGAGCAGGACCGACGCCTGTGGGATTCGGCCGCCATCGCCGAGGGCATCGCGCTCGTCAGCGCGACGCTGTCGAAGGGTTCCATTGGCGAGTATCAGGTGCAGGCCGCGATTGCCGCCGTGCATGACGAGGCGGCGCGCGTCGAGGACACGGACTGGCCGCAGATTCTGGCGCTGTACGAAGTGTTGCTGCGGATGTCCGACAATCCGATGGTGGCGCTCAGCCATGCGATTGCCACGGCCATGGTGCAGGGCCCGGCGGCGGGGCTGGAGCTGCTGAAGGCGCTTGATGCCGACGGGCGATTGGCGGGGAGCCATCGCCTCGATGCCGTCCGCGCGCACCTGCTGGAGCGGGCGGGCGAGCATGAGGCGGCCATCGAGCACTACAGAAGAGCCGCTGGCCGCACGACGAGCATTCCGGAGCGGAACTACCTGATGACACAGGCGGCACGGCTGAGCGACGCGCGGGAGTAGACGGGCGCGGCGCCTACCCTGGGCGAGCCGACCAGCCCTCCGGCGTGTCGTGATCTGGATGTTGATACGAAATCGGCTGACGCCGGCCGGCTGCGGCCACGGACGCCTCGGTGCTCCGGGCTGGCAGGTCGGGCACCCCGTCCACCCAGGAGAGATAGCTCTCCGTGCCGGTCGCGGAGACTGGCTCCGCCTTGCCGGGCGCATCCAGGCTGCCCACCATCAGCTCGAGGCCACCGTCTTCCAGATCCGCGAAGGCGAGCGGAGTTCCGCACGCCGAGCAGAACCAGCGCTCTGCAATATCGGAGCTGCGGAAGCGAGCCGGCGCGCCACGGGTCCAGGTCACCGCGGGGCCGGCCACCGCCGCCAGCACGGCGAAGGGCCCTCCTCCCGCCTTCTGGCACATGCGACAGTGGCAGACGGTGACATGTGGCTTCGCGTCGATTCTGTAGCGCACGGCGCCGCACTGGCATCCGCCGGTCCATCCGCTCATGTCCGCTTCCGGAGAGGGGTCCGTCATCTCGGGGGTATTGCTTCTCGTGCGGTCGAATCGCAAGCGACGCCCAGGCAGGAGCCCGGGCACCGTTCCGCTTCCCGACACCCGGACTGACGGGCACCCCCGGCGGCCGTGATGAAACGATGATGAATCGACGAGCGTGGCGTGAGGCAGGGGCGGAACGACTCGGTGAGCATGGACCTGCTCCGATGACGGGAGCCCCGCTGGAGGAAACCCATGCTCCGTACCGTCCTGCCGTGTGTCCTTCTGCTGCTCTCCTCGTCCGCCTGGGGGTACGACGGGCACGGCGTCCTCATGGGGACGACGCTTGGCCTGGAAGGGGAGACGGGACAGCCCCTGAAGGTATTGCCGGGCGTCACCGTGTCCGTCACCTCGCCCCGCCTGATGGGGGAGCGCATCGTGGAGTCCGACGAGAACGGCTTCTATCGACTCGCGCAGCTGCCTCCCGGCGTCTACAGGGTCATCTACGAGCGTGAGGGCTACAATCCCATCTTCATCCATGACGTCGTGGTACGGCTGAACCACACGCTGCGGATGAACATGGGCCTGGTGCTGCACGAGGATGCAAGGTGCGGGTTCTACGGCAGCTATTACCTGAGCGCTCCGTCCGGGTGGTGAGCAGGGTGCGCGGGGAGGTGTCTTGAATCAGCCGCCGCGCTTCGCGTCGGCGGGCGCGTTCGGATGGCGGGCGAGGAGCGTGCGCAGCTGGGGCTGCCGGCGCACCGCCTCCTGCTTCAACAGGTGCGCGATGAGGGCCGGCGGCGCCGCGCTCCAGCGCGCGATGTTCTGGATGAGCATCGGCGAGCGGTACGTACGCCCGCACAGCATCGACGCCGTCTTCCCATCCACCGGCATCCCGATGAGCGCCGCCAGCGCGCGGCCCTCCGTGTTGATGATGAGCTCCACCTTCTCCTCGGCGGGCCCGCTGGTGAAGCGCTGGCGGAGCACCTCGCGCCCGGAGCGGCGCGTGCCCTCGGGGATGTCACGGTCGTTCGTGACTTTGTACAGCTCCATGAGCCGCCGCATGCCCCATAGCCGGCGGAAGATGGACGCGGGCAGCTGCGGGTTGCGCAACAGCCACCGCCGCACCCCCGCATCCGCCGAGAAGGCCGCCCGCCCACACAGCGCCTCCAGCCCCACCGGGTTGCGGTGGTTGCGCGCCACCAGTCGCGCATGCGCCAGGCCCACGCGCGCGTTCTCCAGCACCGCCTTGATGACGGAGGGCAGCGGGTCGAAGCAGAACGCGGACAGCACCGGGTCCTCCGCCGCGTGCGCGTGTGCCACGCGCTGGTCCTCTGGCAACGGGTGCAGCCGTGTCTCGAAGAGCTGACGGTAGTTGCCCAGCGCCACCTCGGGCTCGTCCTCCTCGGCCTCCGCGTCGTCCGGTGCGTCCTCCGACTGGGGGCTCTCGGCCTCGTGCGTTGCCAGGTCGAGCGTGGGGAGTGTCTCCTCCTCCTCCTGCGTGGAGCCCAGGGGCCGGTGACTTGAGCCGCGCGCCGTGCCCACGGGACCCGGCGAAAGGGGATTCAGGCCAGGCGCCGCCGAACTCGCGGTGGCCAGGGGTGGCTGGGCGCCGGGCGCCGCTCCCGGGCTCGAGGCCGTGGCGGCGGGGAGCAGCGCGCCCTCGGAGACGAGCCGCGTGAGGATGGTCTTCAGCCGCTCCACCGGCAGCCCCGTCAGGGCTGGGAGGTTCCTCGCCGGCGTGGCCCCGTCCAGGCGCGAGAGCACGAAGCCCTCCTCGGGACTCAGGGTCAGCTTCCGCAGGTCCACCCCGGGGTTCAGCTTGGGAATCCAATCCGCCATTGCTCCAGAGTCTCCCACGACCCGCGAGCCTCGCGGAGCCCTGGCTTCCCTCCAGGGAACCCCTGTCACAAATTGCGCGTGAGACTGAACGGGCGGCCGCGGGACGGCCGCCCGGCCGGCACCCGGCCATGTCCATGCCTACACGCTCCGACCCGGGGCAGGTTGACGCGGACCGTTCCCCAGGACACAACTTCACCCCATGTCCGACCGCATCCAGACCTATGGGGAGTTCTGGCCGTTCTACCTGCGGGAGCACGCGCTGCCCTCCACGCGCCGGCTCCACTTCATCGGCACCAGCCTGGGCACGGCCATCGGCATCACCGCCGCCGTGACGGGGCGCGGGCTGCTCGTGCCGGCCGCCCTCGTCGCGGCCTACGGCTTCGCGTGGTTCAGCCACTTCGTCATCGAGCGCAACAAGCCGGCCTCCTTCAAGTATCCGCTCTGGTCGCTCATCTCCGACTACCGGATGGCGGGGCTCATGGCCGTGGGCCAGCTCGGCCCCCACATGGACCGTGCCCTCGCGGGCGGAGCCGGCTCCGGCGCAGCGAATCGGCTGTCCGCGGCGCAGCAGCAGGCCCGGTAGTCCCTCGCGGGTGTAGCCATGCGGAAGGGGGCCGACCTATACATCCCTTCCCATGGGACGCATTTTCGAGACACGCAAGGCCACGATGATGGCCCGCTGGAACAAGATGGCGAAGGTGTTCACGCGGATCAGCAAGGACATCGCCATCTCGGTGAAGGCGGGTGGGCCCAACCCCGATTCGAACTCGACGCTGCGCCGGATTCTCCAGAACGCCCGCGCCGCGAACATGCCGAAGGACAAGGTCGACGCCGCCATCAAGCGCGCCAGCGGCCAGTCGGCGACGGACTACGAAATCGTCCTCTACGAGGGCTACGCCCCCCACGGCATCGCCCTGCTGGTGGAGACCGCCACCGACAACGTGGTGCGCACCGTGGCCAACGTGCGCATGCGCTTCAACAAGTACGGCGGCAACCTGGGCACCACCGGCAGCGTCGCCTTCATGTTCCAGCGCATGGGCGTGTTCCGGCTCAACCCCGAGGGGTTGAACGTGGAGGAGCTGGAGATGGAGCTCATCGACCACGGCCTGTCGGACATGGGAGAGGGCACCGGCGAGAAGGGTGAGAAGCAGCTCATCCTCCACTGCGCCTTCACCGACTTCGGCCAGCTCCAGCACGCAATTGAAGCCAAGGGCCTGTCGCCCATCTCCGCCGAGTCCGAGTACGTGCCCCAGAACCTCATCGAGCTGCCCGAGGACAAGGCCACCGAGGTGCTCGAGCTGGTGGACTCGCTGGAGCAGGACGAAGACGTGCAGCGCGTCTTCCACAACCTGGGCTGAGCTTACGAAGGAGGGCGGCCGCCCGGACAGCACGGCCGCCCTGGTTCCTGGAAGGGCTACTTCGTGAAGGTGATGGGGCCGTTGGAGAGGGTGCTGTTGCCCGCTCCGTCGACCGCGCGCACGCGCCAGGTGTGGCTGCCGGCGTTCAGCCCCGTGATGGAGAGCTGCTCCGTGCCCACGCCGTACACCTCGAACTCCCACAGCGAGTAGCCGTAGGCCGTCGCGCGCTGCACGCCACGCATCCGCACGTAGCGCCCGACGCCGCTCAGGCCCGTGAGGTTGTCCTCACCGCCGTCGCCGTTGGTCTGGTTGGACAGCGTCTGCCAGCCCGTGGCGCCGTCGAGCGACGTCTCCACGACGTACTGGCGGCCGAACGCGGCCTCCCAGGTCAGCCTCACGCGCTTGATGGAGTAGACGGCGCCGAGGTCCACGGTGATGGACTCGGTGTCCGGGTTGGCCACGTCGATGCGGCTGGACCAGCGCGTGGTGGCAAGGCCGTCCACCGCGTCGTTGGGGCTGCCGAACTCGTTGGAGGTGGCCGCCACGTTCTTCCCGAGCGCGAGGTTGACGGTGGTGCCCACGTACGCACGCGGCGTGGCCGTGGGCGTGCGGTCCGTGCCATCCACGTTGAGCACGTATTGCGAGACGCCCGCGCCCACGTCGGTGGTCTGCTCCCAGATGAAGGTGGTGATGGTGCCCGGCACCGACTGGTTCGCCGCTGGCACCAGCGCCGCGAAGGCCGCGGGCGGCGCGGTGTCGTTCATGGTGAAGGTGGCCGTGGCCGAGGTGGTGACGCCCCCCGCCCAGTTGTAGGCCCTCACGAACCACGTGTGCGCCCCGTTGCCGATGGGCGTGCTGGTGAGCACGGCGGACGGCGTCTTCGTCGTCGCCACGGGGAAGGGGCTGCCGTCGAGGAAGACCTCGTAGCGGTGGATGCCCGTCTGCGGGTCGCTGCTCGCCGTCCAGGTGAAGGTCGGCTTGGTGGTGATGGTGGAGCCCGGCGTCGGCGTCTGCAGGGTGAAGGCCGTGGGCGGCGTGCTGTCGCTGAGCCCGAAGCCCTGGATGCCCGCGCCGTACTGGAACAGCGGGTTGCCGTAGACAGGGAGAATCGGCTGGCCCGCGGCAATCTTCTGCCGGATCTCCGTGCGCTGGGCGGCGGTGGCGCCCAGGTCGAACGGCAGGTCCCACTGCTCCAATTGGTTGTTCTCCACGTCGGTGCCAATCTGGTCCAGCGAGCGCGGGAGCTGCCAGGGCAGCATGCCGCGCGGGAGGACGTCGCCGAAGAGGATGTCCGCCACGGCCGGGCCACCGGAGTCGCCTGGGCGGTAGGCCGCGAGCAGCGCGTTCGTCTGGGGGACGACGTTGGTGAGGATGTACGGGCGGGGGAGGATGAGCACCGTCGTCGTCGGGATGTTCCGCGACTTGAAGCTCGTGATGACGCCGTACTGGTTGCCCCACTTCGCGTCATGCGCCGGGCCGATGGGGTCGCCCGGGAGGTAGGGCTTCTCCTTGTCCCACTCGGTGCCGTGGGTGAAGTAGCTCTCGCCCACCACGACGATGGCCGCGTTGGGCGTGACGCCCGCGGGCGCGTTGTCCTTGTAGACGGTGATGCCCGCGGCCTCCGCGCGCTGTTTGATTGCCTGGTAGATGGTCAGGTCGCCGAACTCCGTGCCGTGGAAGTCCGAGCGCCAGGTCACCATGCAAGACGGGTCATCCGCGCGGGGGCCAGCGACGACAATCGACGCGCCGGCATTCAGGCGCAGCGGCAGGGCGCCGTCGTTCTTGAGCAGCGTCATCGCGTTGGCCGCCGCGCGGCGCACGAGCGCCTTGTGGTCCGCCGTGTGCCACTCGGAGGTGCCGGCGGGACCGCGACGGTACGGGTCCTCGAAGATGCCCAGGCGGAACTTCAAGTCGAGGATGCGGCGGACGGAGTCGTTGATGCGGGTCAGCGACACCTCGCTCTCGAAGGCGCCCATCTGCGTCGGGGTGGCGCCGCCCATGACGTCCGAGCCCGCATTGGCCGAGCGGGACCACGCGCCCGACGGCAGCCAGTCCGAGCAGATGACGCCCTGGTAGCCCATCTGCTGGCGCAGGTAGTTGAGGATGCCCGGGTTGTCACCGGCGCCGTAGCCCTCCGGCCCCAGCAGCCAGCTTCCGGCGTAGCCCGGCATGATGCCGCTGGTGCCCGCCTCCAGCGCCGCGTGCCACGGACGCATGTGGTAGTGGATGGTGGTGCCGTCGTAGGTGATGCCGGCCTCACCGCCCGCGCCCTGGCCCGGCCAGTGCTTCGTCGTCACCCAGATGGAGTGGGGATTCACCTCCGGGCCGCCCTGCAGGCCCGCGATGAGCGCGCGGGTGATGCCGGCGGCCAGGTCCGCGTCCTCGCCGCTGCCCTCCTGGATGCGCGGGTAGAGCACCTTGGTGCCCACCTCGGCCAGCGGGGACAGCGTGCCGCGGCTGCCCACCGCGACCTGCTCGCGGCGCTGCATGTCGCCCAGCTCGTAGATGGTGTCGAGGTCTCTCGTCGCGGCCAGCGCGGGCTGCGTGGGCCAGCTCGTCTTGAAGCCGTGGATGCTGTCGCCCGCGTCGACGTGGGGGATGCCCAGCCGCGTGGCGGCGGAGGCGCGCTGAAAGTCGACGATGTCCTGAGGGCTCAGCGGGCCCATCATGAAGCCGGCCTCCGGCGTCGTCTTCGCGTCGAAGAACATCTGCAGCGCCTTCTCGTGCAGCGTCATGCGCGACAGCAAGTCATTGACGCGCGTGGTGACGGGGTTGTGCCAGTCCTCGTACGGCTCAATCGTGCCGTTCTTGTTCAGGTCGCGCATGCCGTTGATGAGCGGCACGGCGTCCGCTTGCGTCTCCACCGTGGGGAGGTACACGGAGAAGGTGCGCAGGTCCGAGCGGCTGGTGTTGCCGCTGGGGAAGGTGGCCACGACGTACCACTTGTACGTCCAGCGGTCCGGCAGGTCCTGGGTCAGCGTCCACGAGGTGCCCGTGGTGGTGGCCATCAGCGTGTAGCGGTCCAGCAGGCTGCCGCGCGCCATCCAGTCGTAGTCGTCACGGCTGATGTTCACGTAGACCTGATAGTTCGTCGCGCCGGTGGCGGCCGCCCACTGCAGCGTGGGGCGGCGGGTGTTGGTCACCATGGCGTTGTTGGCCGGGGCGACGACGGCGAAGGCGCCCGTCACCGCGGGCGGAGGGACCTTCACGTACGGGTCCGGGATGATGGTGCGGTCTCTCCCGTCCGGGTTGGTGCCGGTGGAGAAGATCTCCACCTTCCACTCGGCTCCCTGCACCGCGAGCGCGGAGACCGACTGCGCTCGGAGCACCGTGCCGGTGGACGTCGTCACCACCATGCGGATGTCCGTGTTCGGCGCCGTGGGCGAGAACTGGTTCTTGGACATCGTGACGGTGGTGTTGGGCGGGAAGGTCAGCTCGTAGATGAAGGGCCCGGGCGGGTTGCGCACCGACGGCGTGGTGGGGCCTTCCTCGGGCGTCGGGGTGATGCTGATGGGCGCGGGCGAGACATTGATTTTCGCGTACGCCAGCTCGGGGAACATGAGCTTCACCGTCTGGTTCGTGGTCTGCGGGGGCGGGTCGGTAGGACCTCCGCCGGGCCCGTACACCTCGAAGGACCAGAGCGACAGGCCGTAGCCGGTGCCTCGGGTGATGCCGCGCATGCGCACGTAGCGGGCGCTGCCCGACACGGTGACGTCGCGGCGGCCCGCCGTGCCGTTGGTGACGTTGGGGGCGAGCGCCGTCCAGTTGGCGTCGTCGTTGGAGCCTTCAAGCACGTACACGCTGGCGTACGCGCCCTCCCAGTCCAGCGACACCTTGCCCAGCGTCTGCACCGAGCCGAGGTCCACGCGAACCCACTGGTTCTCCAGCACGGCCGAGGACCAGCGCGTGCCGACATCCCCGTCGAACGCGTACTGCGCCGCGAGGTGGGCGGCGTTGGCCTCCACGCTGGACGCGGTGGCGGGCCGGCCCCTGGCGAGGTCGCCCGAGGCGGCGCCGACGCCGTAGATGGCGAGCTCCCAGAGCGAGTAGCCGTAGTCGATGGCCCCGCGCACCTGCCCGAGGATGCGCACGTAGCGGCCGGTGCCCGTCACCGCCAGGTCATCCGTCCCGCCGTCGCCATCCGTGATGACGCGCGCGTTCGTCCAGTTCGTCCCGTCCGCGGACACCTGGACCGAGTAGCCCTTGCCGTAGGCCGTCTCCCAGGTGAGCACCACGCGGGCGATGGTCGTGCTCGCCCCGAGGTCGACTTGAATCCACTCGTTGGTGGTGAAGCCGCTGCCCCACCGCGTCCCGGCGTCTCCGTCCACCGCGAAGTTGCCGGTGAGCCCCGGCTCCGCGGAGGACGTCGTCACCGGCCGGTTGAGGGCGAGATTCACCGTCCCGGCCTGCGCCTGCGCGACGGGCGCGAAGATGACTGCTCCCACTGCCGCGAGTACCACGCACACCCTGGCCAGCCACGGGCCGGGGCGTTGCGCGCCCTGCACACGCTGCGTCAGCACATTCATAGGGAAAAGCGGACCGTTGGAGAAAGTGGGGGAGGGGTACATTCGGCGCGTATCGAGGAGAGCCTGCGTCCGAGCGGTCCTTTCCTTTCTGGTTGGGATTTTAATTGTTCGGACTGTGAAGAAAGTCAAACCAAGTCAGGATAACGTGGCAAGCCGAGACATCCACGCGAGCCATGACGCGAGACGCCAACGGCCTCCGGTTGGACTTCTACCGGGTTGCTGTTGCCGCCAGATTGCGTTGCGGAGACGCGGGCTCGGGAGGGACTTCCGGAGGCGGGGCACGGCCGGGGCAGGCGCTGTCGCGTCGCTGCCCCGGCGGCCTCACGGCTTCCAGTCCTGTGCGCGGGACGTGCGTCCCGCGCGCCACTTCAGGCGCTGACGCCCACACCAATCGGGCAGCTCACGCCGGTGCCGCCCAGGCCGCAGTAGCCGCCCGGGTTCTTCTCCAGGTACTGCTGGTGGTAGTCCTCGGCGTAATAGAAGGCCGGCGCAGGGAGGATTTCCGTGGTCACCGCGTCGAAGCCCTTCGCCTGCAGCGCCTTCGCATACGCGTCGCGGCTGGCCTCGGCGGCGCGCTTCTGGGCCTCGCTCGTGTAGTAGATGCCGGAGCGGTACTGCGTACCCACGTCGTTGCCCTGGCGCATGCCCTGCGTCGGGTCATGGCTCTCCCAGAACACGCGCAGCAGTTGCTCGAAGGAGAGCTTCTTCGGGTCGAAGACGACGCGCACCACCTCGTTGTGGCCCGTCTGCCCGCTGCACACCTCGCGGTAGGTGGGGTTGGGCGTCAGGCCGGCCGCGTAACCCACCGCGGTGCTGTACACGCCGGGCGTCTGGTAGAACTTGCGCTCCGCGCCCCAGAAACAGCCCAGGCCGAGCACCACCTCCTCGTGGCCCTCCGGCACCGGGCCCTTGAGCGGGGTGCCGAGCACCTCGTGCTTCGCGGGAACGGGCATCTCTTCCGACCGACCCGGCAGTGCCTCCTCCGGGCCCGGCAGCTTCAGCTTCTTCGTGGGGTTGAAGAACATGCCCCAGGAATAGCGGTCTCCCCGTCCGGTTTCACCCCCAGACGGAGCAGGCGGCCGGGCGAAGGGTGGAAGGCCCGTTCCGCTGGTGGGCCGCCCTGTGTCCCTGGACTACGGTTCCCCCACATGCGCCCAAGACTCACCGCTGTACTCCTATGTGTCCTGCCCTCCCTGTCCTTCGCCGCGAAGGACGCCCGCTGCCAGGGGACGCCGAAGGCCCGCGCCGCCCGCTTCTCCGAGCAGGCCATGAAGGGCGCCCCCGCCGCCGAGCGCTACGCGGCCTATGTCCAGGCCTGCGCGCTGGACGAGGTGGTGGAGCTGACGAAGCAGTTGGTCCGCTTCCAGACGGTGAGCAGCGAGGTCCCCGCGGCGAAGAGCCCGGGTATCGCCGCCATGGGCCGCTTCCTCCAGAAGTGGGCGAAGGCGCATGGCCTGGCGTACCGCACCGTGGGCAACAACGACGTCTTCGAGCTGGCGTGGGGCGAGGGCGCGCCGCACCTGGGCCTCGTCTTCCATGGCGACGTGGTGCCCGCTCCCGCGCACGAGTGGAAGAAGCCGCCCTTCGAGCCGTACGTCGAGGGCGGCCGCCTCTACGGCCGTGGCGTGGAGGACGACAAGGGGCCCCTGGCCCAGGCGCTCGTCGCGCTCGACTTCGCGCGGCAGCTCGGCCTGAAGCCCCAGGGCCGGGTGCTCGTCATCGTCGGCAACGGCGAGGAGAGCGACTGGACGGGGATGACGAAGTACGCCGCGTCCGAGCCGAAGGCCACGCACGTCATCTCCGTGGACTCCAGCTACCCGGTGGTGGCCGCGCAGTCCGGCTTCGTCGCATGGAGCCTCGAGACGCCGGTGGGCGAGCCGGTGAAGGGCGCCGCCGCCACGGTGCGCGCGGTGGATGTCACCGGCGGCGAGTTCCTCACCCAGGTGCCCGGCGCCGCCACGCTGAAGCTCGCGCCTTCCGCGGGCCGCACGCCCGAGCAGGCCCTGGCCGACGTGCAGGCCGCCGTCGCGGCGGAGAAGGGCGCGCGCGCTACGCTCCAGGCGGACGTGAAGCGCGACGGGGACACCGTGGTGCTCACCACGCACGGCAAGGCGGTGCATGCGTCCATCGCCGACGAGGGCCACAACGCGATGTGGGACCTGGCCGCCGTGGCCGCGCGCCTGCCGCTGGAGGACAACGGCATCTCCGCCATGCTGCGCGTGGTGGCCCGCCGCTTCGACGGGGACCACTTCGGCCAGAAGCTGGGCGTGGCGTACAAGGACGACGGCCTCATGGGCCCGCTCATCTCCGCGCCCACCGTGCTGCGCGTGGCGGACGGAAAAGTCACCCTGGGCGTCAACATGCGCCGGCCCCAGGGCAAGGACGCCGTCGCCTTCAATGCCTCGCTCGACCAGGCCGCGGCGCTGGTGGGCGAGGACACCGGAGGCCGGGTGAAGGAGGCCGCCGGCCGCTACGTGGGCGACGCGCACGTGGCGGACACGTCCGGCACGCTGGTCACCACGCTGCTCGACATCTACAAGCGCCACCGCAACGTCCCGGACGTGAAGCCCGGCTCCGTGCGCGGCGGCACCTACGCGCGCCTGTTCCCCAAGGGCGTGGACTTCGGCCCCGGCTTCCCCGGCGAGCTGTACACCGGCCACGCGCCGGACGAGTCCATCTCCCTGGAGAGCCTGGACGCCGGCACGCGCATGTTGGCCGAGGCCGTGCACACGCTGGCCATCGCGCCTCAGGCTCCGGCCACGCCCGCGCCGAAGTAATGCGCTGCCTCATGAGGCTCTCAGGCGCCCAACCTGGAGTTCTTCCACAGCCCAAGCCGCGGCGCGGCTGACGTCCGTGCCCGCCGTACTTCCCGGCCGGGCCAGGCCTGCACCGGGACGGGGCACGGTGAAGCGTTACAACCTACTTGCCTGCACGCTTGAGGAAGGCGCCCGGGGTGAGCCCGACGAGCTCCCGGAAGTTGGCAATGAGGTGCGCCTGGTCGTAATAGCCCGCGGATGCGGCGATGTGTCCCCAGTCCTTCGAGGCCGCCGCCATCCCCACGGCACGCTGCAGGCGAACGGCCCGCGCGAAATCCTTCGGCCCGATGCCGACACTCTCCGTGAAGGCGCGGCGAAGATGCCGCGCCGTAACGCCAAGCTGCTTCGCCACGCTCTCCACCCGAACCTCGTCTCCTTCGAGCAAGCGGACCGCGCGGCGAGAGAGCCGTGCCGATGCCGGGTCGAAGGTCTGGCGGGTCCGAAGAGCGACCGCATGGGAGATTCGGTCAAGCATCTCCGGCAGGCTTCGCGCCGCGAGGAGCTCGTGGCAGAGGTCGCCGCCCGAACGGCCCCAGAGGTCCTCCAGCGGGATGATCCGGTCCGTCAGCGCACTCGCTGCCACGCCCAGGAGCGGCGCGGACCAGCCTGGCTTGAACTGAAGGACGACCGCCCGCGCGAAGCCGGTTGCGTTCTTGAACAGCGCCCGCGTTCGCGGGCCCGAGACGCACACATCCCCTTTGCGCCCCTCCTCAAGCACTCGAAAGACAAGGATCGTTCTTCCGTCGGGCAGCCGTTCATGACTTGCGCGTCCAGCGACTGGCACGACATCGCGAACATCCTCGATGAAGCGGGAGAGCGAGAACGTCGAGGCGGTAGGGGCCATCGTGTGCTGCATCCTCGCATCGTCGCGCGTCCACCTCGGCCGTTCAAGGCGGCGCGGAAGGCGCGATGAAATGTCCGGTCCATCCAATCCACGGAGCGCGCCGCGCCACATAGTCCTCGCTCTCGGCTCCGGGCCTTTTCACGGGTCGAGCCCACGAAAGGACATCAACCTCATGAGCGAACCGACTCCCGCGGCCAGCATCCCCAGCGCTCCCACGCCGGTCCTCTCGATCAGCCCCGTCGTACTGCCAGCTCCCGGCCGTCCCGTCGAGCTCCAGGTGCGGGTCTCCGCGCCCGTGACCGGAGGCAACCTGCCCATCATTCTGCTCTCGCACGGCCACGGCCGCTCCAACCACCTCTCCTCGTTGAATGGCTACGCCCCGCTCGCCAACTCCCTGGCAGCTCACGGCTTCGTCGTCATCCAGCCCACCCACCTCGACTCGAAAACGCTCACCCTCACCTCGGATGTCCCCGATGCGCCTCTGTACTGGCGCTCGCGGGCCGAGGACATGACGCGCATCCTCGACCAGCTCGACGCCATCGAGCGCGCCTTCGCCGCGCTCGCCGGGCGCTTGGACCGAAGCCGGGTGGCCGTCATCGGGCACTCGATGGGCGGGCACACCGCGAGCCTGCTGCTTGGCGCGCGGCACAAGGACCTCCACGACGGAACGGAAGTGAACCTCACCGAGCCCCGGATCAAAGCGGGCGTGCTGCTCGCCGCGCCGGGCAGAGGCGAGACCCTCAGCAAGTTCGCAGCGGAGAACTACGCCTTCTTCTCGACCATCGACTTCTCCAGGATGACGACGCCCGCGCTCGTGGTCGCCGGCGACAAGGACGACTCTGCCTACCTGACGGTCGCGGGCGCCGCCTGGCACGCCGACCCCTACTTGCTCGCCCCAAGCCCCAAGTCCCTCGTCACCCTGTTCGATGCAGGGCACGGGCTCGGCGGAGTCTCGGGATATGACGTCGCCGAGACCACGGACGAGAACCCCGAGCGAGTGGCTGCCGTCCAGCGTCTCATCTGGGCCTACCTCCGCACCCGGTTCTACCCCGGAGACTCCGCCTGGCCGGAGGCGCAGAGGGCGCTGACGGGCGCAGCCAAGCCGCTCGGACGGGTCGAGTCCAAGTAGGAGGAGGAGGCCCATCCGAAGTAACGCGCTGCCTCAGGCCCCCGCTCACGCGGGCGGGAGCCTGCGTGGCCAGTGCACGAGGAAGGTGGTGCCCTCGCTGGCCGTGGAGCGGACTTCCACGTGGCCTCCGTGCACCCCGGCAATCTGGCTGACGATGTAGAGCCCCAGCCCCAGGCTGCGCTTCTTCTTCGCGGGGTCCTGAAGGCCGGGGTGCGTCTTGAAGGGGTCGAAGATGCGCACCATCAGCTCGGGGGAGATGGGGTCGCCGTGGTTGTGGACCTCCAGCACCACCTCGTCGGGCTCGCCGCGCACGAGGGTGCGCACCGGCATGCCTTCCTGGCCGTGCTGAATCGCGTTGGCCACCAGGTTGCCCAGCACCTGGGACACGCGGTCCGGGTCCCAGTCTCCCCACGTGTCCCCGCTGCACTCGAACACCAGCTGTCGCTCCGGGTGGCTGACCTGCAGCTCCTCCAGCGCCGCCTGGCACACCTCGGCCAGGTTCATGTGCTGGCGCTCCACGGGAATTCCTCCGCCCAGCCGGCTGCGCGCGAAGTCGAGGATGTCGTTGATCATCCGCCCCATGCGCGCGGTGGCCTTGCGGATGCGGTCCACGGCGCGCCGCTCCGGCGGCCCCAATTCCTCCGAGCGCGCCAGCTGGAAGGCCGAGGCGCTGATGGCGTTGAGCGGGTTGCGCAAATCGTGTCCCAGCACGGCGAGCAGCTGCTCGCGGAAGTCCACTGCCCGCTGGAGCGTGGCCTCGGCCTGCTTGTGCTCGGTGATGTCCACCACGGTGGCGCCCAGGCCCAGCACCTCGCCCAGGGGGGTGCGCACCGGATAGAAGCTGGCCTGCCACGAGCGGCCTCCACCCCGGGGCGCGGAAGGGGGCAGGCTGAACTCGAACGAGCGCACGGGCTCGCCTGTCTCCAGGGCGCGGTGGAGCATGGGCTCCACCGCGTCCACCACCTCCTTCAGGTGGAGCTCGCGGAAGGGGCGGCCCACGTGCCCGTCCGCCGGGGTGGCGTTGATGTCCGCCATGGCCTGGTTGACGCGCAGGTAGTTCAGCTCCCGGTCCAGGAAGGCGATGCCCATGGGCGTGGCGGACAGCAGCGCGTCCAACTGGGCCAGGGAGCGCTGGGCCTCCACGCGCGCGGCGCGCTCATCCGCCTGGAGCCGCGCCTGGACGAGGTACGCGGTGGCCCGCTGGGCGATGCTGCGGAACAGCAGCGTGTCCGGGTCGGAGAAGATGAAGGCGGTGCGCGAGCCCATGTACGCCACGCCCAGCAGCCGCTCGTCCTCCAGCATGGGCACGCCGTAGATGGCGCGCAGCCCCGGCTCCTTGAGCGAGGGCAGCATCACGCGCGGGTCCGTGGTGGCCGAGCGCAGCGCCAGCGGCTTGCGGGTGGTGGCCACCTGACCCATGAAGCCCTCGTCCCTCCGCAGGGAGCTGCCGAGGGCCGTGTCCGCCCCCAGCCCCACCGCGGCGCGCACCACCAGCCGCTCGCCCTCCACCATCATCATCGCCGCCGAGTCCACCGCGAGCGCGGACTCCATCAGCACGGTGAGCAGCCGCACCAGGAGCGTGTCCACGGGAGGGTTGTCCAGCGTGGCCTGCGTCATGCGGTCCAGCGCCTGGAGGATGCGCTGACGGGCCTGCGAGAAGCACGTCATCGTCCGGGTGACGACGCGGTCCAGCGCCTCTTCCAGCCGCTCCAGCTCGCCCGGCGCCAGCAGGCGCGACTCGGCCTCCAGCCGGCGGAGGATGCACTTGCGCAGGAGCGCGTACTCGGCCGCCACCTCGCCCAGGTCAAAACCCTGGTCCAGCCGAATCACGGCGTGCTCGTCCCAGAGCGCGGTGCCGAGCCCCTCGGGGCCATGCTCGATGACCTCCGCCAGCGCGAGCAGCAGCTCCGGCATGTGGTCCATCAACCACGAGTGCCGCTCCGCGCGGTCCGCGTGGAGCGCGTGCATGCCCTGCTCCCAGTCCGCCAGCAGCGCAGGGCGGTGCGCACGCAGGAAGTCCGCGGCCCGGAGCGTCCTCGCCCCACCGGGCTCTTCTTTATTCACGGAGGGTGAATCCGGCTCCAGCATCACCGACCTCCCGAGGCCCTGCCCGCTCCCGCCACCCAGCCTCAATGGTGGGCACGATGGCACCGACGTGCCTTGCCCCCGGGCCTGGGTGAAGGGCCACTCGCAGGCGCCACGTCGCGCCTTCGCCACCCGGGCCCGCGAGGCACCGCCCGCCGGGGACGACTGCCGCTCCCCTCGGGGCGATGCACCTTCGTACCAGCCCACTATCGTCCACCGGCGGGCGCTTGCCGTCCTGGAGGGCCACGGAGGGCTGGGGTGGTGGCCACACTGGCATTAGGGTGTTCGAGAGATGCGCACCCTTCTGCTGAACCGCTCCGATGTGTCCCGCAACCTCCAGGCGCTCACCCTGCTGGAGGACATGCGAGAGGCCTTCCGCACCGATGCCCTGGCTCGCACGGTGGCCCCGCAGCGCGCTCGCGTGCCCCTGCATGCCGAGGGCACCGCGCTGGTGCTCTTTCCCGGCAGCCTGCCCGGCATCCCCGCCTACACGGTGAAGGTGCATGCGAAGTTCCCCGGGCAGACGCCGGCGATTCAGGGCGTGGTGCAGCTGCACGACCTGGCCACGGGAGGGCTGCTGGCCATCATGGACTCCGGCCACCTGACGGCGGTGCGCACGGGGGTGGCGGGGGCGCTGGCGGCGGACGTGCTGGCGCGGCCGGACGCGAGCCGGGTGGCGCTCATCGGCGCGGGGCGGCAGGCGGTGCTGCAGCTCAAGTCCCTGCGGCTGGTGCGCTCGCTGTCCCACGTGCGCGTCTACGACACGGAGCCGGAGCGCGCGCTCGCCTTCGCGACGCGCATGTACCAGGAGTTGAGCCTGCCGGTGCGCATGGAGGAGTCGGTGGCGGACGCGGTGGCGGACGCGGACATCGTCGTGACGGCCACGTGGAGCCGCGAGCCCTTCCTGCACCCGGGCATGGTGCGGCCGGGCACGCACGTCATCACCCTGGGCGCGGACGAGCCGGGCAAGGCGGAGGTGTCCGCGGAGCTGCTCAAGCAGTCCCTCTTCGTCGTGGACCACCGGGGGCTGGCCGTCAGCAGCGGCGCGGCGGGCGGCGTGGGGCTGGGCGAGGACGCCATCCACGCCGAGCTGGGGGAGGTCATCGCCGGCCTGAAGCCGGGGCGCACGTCGCCGGAGCAGGTGACGGTGTTCGGCGCGGTGGGGCTGCCGTTCCAGGACCTGGCGGCCGCGTGGCACGTGTACCAGGCGGCGCAGGGTGACGACGCGGTGCAGGGCCTGGACTTCAGCGCATGAGGGCCACGTGGAACGCCTTGCTGGCGCGCATCGGCCTCACCCGGCCGGAGCTGCGCGCGTGGGCGTGGTACGACTGGGCCAACTCCGCCTACGTCACCACCGTCATCGCCGTGGTGTTCCCGCTCTACTACGCGTCCGTGGTGTCGGACGGGCTGCCGCGAGAGGTGGCCACCAGCCGCTACGCCACCGCCACCGCCGTGGCGCTGGGCACGGTGGCGCTGGTGTCGCCGGTGCTGGGCGCGCTGAGCGACAGGGCGGGGCGCATCAAGCAGCTGCTGGGCCTCTTCCTGGGGCTGGGCGTGCTGTGCACGGTGGGGCTGGCCACGGTGGGCCGCGGCGACTGGGCCTGGGGGCTGGTGCTCTTCGGCCTGGGCAACGTGGGCGTCGCGGGGAGCATCGTCTTCTACGACGCGCTGCTGCGGCACGTCGCCCGGGACGACGAGCTGGACCGGGTGTCCACCGCCGGCTACGCGCTGGGATACCTGGGCGGAGGGCTGCTGCTGGCCGCGCAATTGGTGATGCTGCTCCAGCCGCGCTGGTTCGGGCTGGCGGACGCGGCCGCGGCGTCGCGCGTGGCGTTCCTGTCCGTGGCGGTGTGGTGGGCGGGCTTCTCGCTGCCGCTGTTCCTGCGGATTCCAGAGCCGAAGCCGATGAACAACGGCCGGGACAGGCGCGTGTCCCTGCGCGGCACCTTCACGCAATTGGCGGAGACGCTGCGCGGGCTGCGCCAGCACCGGCAGGCGCTGCTGCTACTGCTGGCGTACCTCCTTTATAGCGACGGCATCGGCACCATCATCCGGCTGTCCACGCTGTACGGGACGGAGCTGGGCATCGGCCGCGGGGCGCTGATTGGGGCGCTGCTGCTGACGCAGACAGTGGGCGTGCCATGCGCGGTGCTGTTCGGCAAGGGCGCGGCGCGGGTGGGCGCGAAGCCGGCGCTGATGCTCGCGCTGGCGGTGTACGTGGGGGTGACGTTCCTCGGCTACTTCATGACGTCGGCGGCGCACTTCTTCGCGCTCGCGCTGCTGGTGGGCATGGTGCAGGGCGGAAGCCAGGCCTTGAGCCGCTCGCTGTTCGCGCAGATGGTGCCGCGTGACAGGGCCGCGGAGTTCTTCGGCCTCTTCAGCGTCTTCGAGAAGGTGACGGCGGTGGCGGGCCCGCTCGTGTTCGCCGCCACGGTGGAGCTGACGGGCTCCAGCCGGCAGGGGGTGCTGTCGCTGCTGGTCTTCTTCGGTGCGGGCGCGGCGGTGCTGTGGCGCGTGGACGTGGAGGCGGGCCGGCGCGCGGCGCGCGAGGCGGAGGCGCGCGCGGGCTGGAGCGAGGCGCCGCTGGCGGCCGGCGCCCCGCCGGGCGTGTCCTGAGGAGGCGTTACTGGTGGATGGGCGGGACTTCCCGTGGCGCGGCGAAGAGGCTGTCGCGTCCGTGGTTGAGCACCACCTCACCGTGCACCACCTCGCGGACGTCCGCCAGGGACACCGCGAAGTCATGGTGACGGAAGAATCCCTTCTCCACGATGAGTTCGTCCTCCGTCATCTCGATGATGCGGCCGATGATGTGGCCATCATTGCCGCGCACCTTCATCCCCTTGTGGATTTCCGACCGGTTGAACATCGTCTGCTCCCCGGGGGCCAGGATGGGGACCCCTCCGGAGAACCTGTCGAGAGGCCTCGAGACACGCAGCGGGAATGCGGCGCAGTGGCGCCCTTCCTGGCTGCTGGTGAAGCAGGCTTCCAGCCGGCTGGGCCCGTGCTCGGGTTGCGTCTGGTGACGCTCGGCCACATCGGTTGAAGGGCGGAGGACCGGGCGAGGCGTCATCGCGCGCGGGCCTTCCGCCCGTGGGGCGCGGGCGCGGGCCGGCGCCGCCCCCGCGGCTTCTCCTGGCCTCGAGGAGTGCGGATGCGCCGCATCGCCGACTACGCGCTCCTGGGGGACTGCCACTCGGCGGCCCTGGTGGGGAAGGACGGCTCCATCGACTGGGCCTGCTTCCCGCGCTTCGACTCGCCCGCCGTGTTCTGCCGCATCCTCGACGTGCGGCGCGGCGGCAGCTTCGGCGTGGCCCCGGAAGGGCGCTACCAGTCCTCGCGCGCGTACCTGGAGGACACCAACGTCCTGGTGACGACCTTCACCACCCCGCGCGGGGTGCTGGAGGTGGTGGACTGCATGCCCGTGTTCCCCGGCGGCGGCGCGCGCGGCACGCACGTGGGCACCCGGCACGCGCTGCTGCGGCGGGTGCGGTGCGTGGCCGGCGAAGTCCTGGTGCGCGTGGTGCTGACGCCGCGCTTCGAGTACGGCGCCTTCGTCCCCCGCACGCGCCTCACGTCGTGGCGCACGGCGGAGGTGGTGGGCGGCGCGGACGCGCTGTGGGTGACGACGACGCACCCGCTGGTGGCCCGCGAGGACGCGCTGCGCGCGCGGTGGAAGCTGCGCGCGGGCGAGGAGGCCTGGGTGGAGGCGGCGTGGACGCCGTCCTTCGTGGAGCGCTCGCCCGCGGACGCGCCGGACCGGACCACCTTCCGCCAGCGACTGGAGGACACGCTCACCTTCTGGCGCACGTGGATTGCCCGCTGCGCGTACACCGGCGAGCACGAGCGCGCGGTGCGGCGCTCGGCGCTCACGCTCAAGGCGCTCACCTATGCCCCCACCGGCGCGCTCATCGCCGCGCCCACCACGTCGCTGCCCGAGGAGCCCGGAGGCGTGCGCAACTGGGACTACCGCTTCACCTGGCTGCGCGACGCGTCCCTCACGCTCATCTCCCTGCTGGTGCTGGGCTACCGCGAAGAGGCGGACGCGTTCCGCCACTGGCTGCGGCGCACCAGCGCGGGGCGCGCGGCGGACATCCAAATCATGTACGGCATCCAGGGCCACCGCCTGCTGCCCGAGGTGGAGCTGGCGCACCTGGAGGGGCATGGGGGCGCGCGGCCGGTGCGCGTGGGCAATGGCGCGGTGAAGCAGCTCCAACTCGACGTGCCCGGCGAGGTGCTGGAGGCCGTGTGGCTGTACGCCCGCGCGGGCGGGCCGCTGTCGGAGACGAACTGGGCCTTCCTGTCCGGGCTGGTGGAGGAGGTGTGCCAGCGGTGGCGCCTGCCGGACCAGGGGCTGTGGGAGATTCGCGACGCGCCCCGGCACTTCGTCCACTCCAAGCTGCTGTGCTGGGTGGCCCTGGACAGGGCGCTGCGGCTGGCGCGCGCGCGCGGGCTGCCGGCGCCGCTGTCCCGCTGGGCCCGGGAGCGCGCGGCCCTGCGGCGATATCTCCTGGAGTGCGCGGAGGCGGGCTGGTTCCCCCAGGCCCGGGGCTCGGGGGCGGCGGATGCGTCCACGCTGCTGGTGCCGGCCCTGGGCTTCCTGCCGGTGGCGCACCCGCTGGTGCGGCGCACGGTGGGCGTGGTGCGCGAGCGGCTGGAGTCCCACGGGCTCTTGTACCGCTACCTCGCGCCGGACGGGCTCGAGGGAGGGGAGGGGACGTTCCTGCTGTGCTCGTTCTGGCTGGTGGACGTGCTGGCCCATGCGGGCCAGCGGGACGAGGCGGAGGCGGTGCTGGCGCGGCTCCTGGGGCTGGCCAACGACGTGGGGCTGTACGCGGAGGAGGCCGTGCCCGAGACAGGGGAGGCGCTGGGCAACTTCCCCCAGGCCTTCACGCACATGGCCCTGGTGTCCTCGTGTGCCCAGCTCTCCGCCGTGTACTCCACGGCGCGGCGGCCACCGCCCGGAGCGGCGTATGACTTCGCGAGCTTCGCGCTGGAGCCATTGCTGACGCGCCGGCGCGGGCGGGTGGACCGGGTGCCCGGGTCGACGGCTCCCTTCGGCCTGCTCGGGCTCATGCAGGACGCGGCGGCGCCGGAGTGACAGGGCTGCGGACCCGGAGCGGCTCACGGGCTGCGGCGCGCATCGCGCCAGCCCTCGGGCTCATGACTGCAGTGACTCCCCTGGTCGGAGCGTGGGCCGTGCCTGCCCGGCTGCCCTCCCTGCGTCCGGTCAGGAGCTGCCGGGCAGGCTGCTCGCCGTGGTCGGCTCGCGCGGCGTGTCCATCTTCGCCCTGGGGAGGTGTCTATGGTCGTTGGCTTCTTGGCGTCGCGAACGGGGCGGTGGCTCCGCATCGTGACGGGCGCTGGGTTGGTGCTCGGGGGGCTCGCATCGGGGACGTCGCGCGGCGCGGCCTTGGCACTCGTGGGCCTGGGGCCGCTCATCGCCGGCACGCTGGACCTGGTGCTCGTCGCTCCCCTCTTCGGCCTGCCGATGCGGGGCGAGGAGCTCCGGCGCGAGCTGGGCGTGCCCGAGGAGGAGCCGCTGCTGCAACGAATCCAGGCCTCGGCCACGCGGCCCCCGCCCGTCACCATCCACTGAGCACGCCCGTCAGGGCGGAAGAGGGCCATGCCCCCGGCGGGCCCTGGCCCTCCTTCGCGTCACTGCTTCTGGACCTGGAAGGGGATGTCGAGCGTGCCGAACGGCTCGCCCGTCTTCCCATCCACGAGCCGGGCCTGGAGCACCACCTGGCTCTCGCGCTCGGCCACGCCCTGGAAGTAGAGGAAGCCCGCCATCCGGCCTCCCGCCCCGAGCATGCCCTCGGGCAGCGCATGCTCCAGCATGTCCTGCGTGGGCAGCGGCTCCGCGCATTGATACGCGCCGTAATACGGGCCCGGGTAGTAGGGGTAGGAACCGACGAAGGGCCAGTGCTGCCCGTAGCCGTAGCCAAAGCCGTAGCGGCCATAGGGCCCATACCCCCAGCCCGGCCCGACGCCCATGGACATCCCCACCCAGCCCTGCCCTTCCTGTCTCACCGAGGAGGCCACGCTGGTGCTCAGGCTCAGCGGTGGCAGCGCGGCGTAGCGGAAGCGCGACTCGCGGCTGACAATCGCGAAGTCTCCATACTGGACGCGAAGGGGGCGCCCGCTGCCATTCTCCAGCCGGACGAAGACGGGCGTGAGGCTGCGCTCCAGGTTCTCCGGAGTGCCCTTCCACGCGGCGCCATCCGCCACCAGCACCACGCCGGACGCCTCCACCCTGGCGGCGGTGGCGTCACCCTGTTGCAGCTGAGCACCCGTCGAGGGCCGCAGCTGCGCCTCGGGAATGCAGCCCACCGCGACGAGCAGCGACGCGGCGACGAGCCCGATGACACGCATGACCTTCCTCCTCCCTCTGAAAGGTAGGAAGCCATGTGGCGGGCGCGGGCACTGGCGGCGGCGCCGCCTCGGGAGACGAGCGGACCGGGCGGGCCCTCAGTGGGTGGCTGGCGGCGTGGGCTCCGCGGCCGCGTGGGGCCAGGCGGGCGAGGTGAGCGCGCTCCAGTCCTGGCCGCGTGCCCAGTCCTCGAAGGTATGCCAGCGAATCTCCCGGAAGTGGTGCCGCAGGGTGAGGATGTCCGCGTGGTAGCCGACCCTGTCCAGCCACTCGTACATGGCCGCCAGGTCCTCGCTGCGCTTCGCGATGAAGTCCAGCGGGAGCTGCTCGTAGTGGATGCGGTGGCCGCTCACCATGGAGAGCAGCCCCGCGGCCTGCTGGCCCGTCACCTCATCCGACGCCACGTCGATGCGCTCCTCGATGAAGCGGTCCGGCTCCTCCAGCACGCGCACGGTGAAGGCGGCCAGGTCGTCCAGCGCCACCATCTGCAGGCCGCGCGTGGGCGGCAGGCCCATGGCGAGCACCCCCGCCTTCAGCCCCTCTTCGAACATGGGGCTGGTGAAGTTCTCCATGAAGAAGGTGGGCCCCAGAATCGTGTAGGGCAGGCCGCTGCGCCGCACATGCAGCTCCACCCGGTGCTTGCTGTCGAAGTGGGGAATGCCCGTCATCCGGTCCGCACCGGCCACCGACGAGTAGACGTAGTGACGCACCCCCGCCAGCCGCGCCGCGTCCGCCAGGTTCAGGCCCTGGCGTATCTCCGTGTTCACCCCCGCCTCGAAGGGGGTGGCCATGGCGTATATGGCGTCCATTCCCTGCGCGGCCCGGACGATGGAGTCCACGTCGTCGAAGTTTCCCACCGCCAGCTCGGCCCCCAGCGAGCGGAGCTCCACGGCGGCGGGCGCGCCCGCGTCGCGGACGAAGGCGGTGACGCGATGGCCCCGTGACAGCAGCTGACGGGCCACGGCGCCGCCCTGCCGGCCGGTGGCGCCAGTGACGAGCACGGAGCGGAAGAAAGCCATGGGCATGATTCACACCTCGAGACGATGGATGTGGGGAAGTTGGGGACGGCGGGCGCCTCTGGCGAGCACGGGCGGGCAGGCTGCACGGGCTCCTGCCTGAAGCCGGCGGGCCGGAGGGCGGGCGGGGTGGCTGGCACTGCCGGGCCCGGTCTCCACGCTTGCCCCCTCCGGCAACAAGAGGGGGCCCTCCCGTCCATGCGGGCGGCGACGCGCGGCGGCGCTAGCGCTTCTTCGGCTTGTCCTTCTTCGCGCCGGACTTGTCCGCCTTGGCGGAGGTCTTTTCCGGCTTCGCGGCCGGCTTGCTCCGGCTGGCGCGGACCTCCTTGGCCAGGGCGGAGGCGCGCGCGAGTCCCTTCGAGCCCGTCGCCAGCGCCGTGCCCACCACGCGCCCGAGCAGGCCCTGCTTCGGCGCGGCCGTGACGCGCTTCTTCGGGGCGCTGGTGCGCTCGGACGTCGGCTCCGCGCGCTTCGCCGTCTTCTTGCGAGCCGTCGCCGCCTTCGAGTGCTCCGCCGTGGCCGACTTCGCCGCCTTGCCCGCCGGCTTCGCACGAGCCGTCTTCCCGGTGCGCGCGGGCTTCGCGGAGGACTGGCCGGTGGCCGCCTTGCGGGTGCCCGACGGGCGCTTCTTCGCCGCGGCGCTACGGGCCTCCTTCTTCGCCCGGGCCGCGCGGCGCTCCTGGAGCCGCTTCACCGTCTCCGAGTGCGCCATCCCGTAGTGGATTTCACCCTGGTGCGCGCCGAGGCCGGAGTCCAGCTCGTGCAGCTCGCTCTTCAGCGGCTTCTGCTTGTCCTCGTCGTTGCCGAGTCGCTCCGGCGTGCCGATGGCGCTCTGCTGCGACTTCTTGGATTGGAAATGGTCGAAACTGTAGGTCCTGGGCATCCCGCTCTCCTTGTGTGCCGCGCGCGCGTTCGCGCGCTTTCCGCACAAGGTAGGAACCCTCCGCGCCAGTGGGCAGGTGTCCCGGGCGACCTGATGGCCCCGTGTTGCGTGAGTGCGGACACTCGGAGCCGGGAAGAAGGCTCCGCGCGCGGGCGCTCTGTCGGGAATCAGAAGCGTGGGCACCACACCGGCCGCCGTGCGTGCCATGTTCCCGCCCATCATGAGCAAGCGCGACAAGCCGCAGGAATCGGAGCTGGTGGCCGCCGCACAGGCCCTCGACGAGGGACTGGAGCGCTTCGAGGCCCTGTCCGAGCAGCTCCAGAAAGCTCCCCTCCAGTCCGAGAAGCACCTGGAGCGGGCCTCCGCCACCCTCAAGAGCCTGGCCGACATGGACGACCAGCTCCGCCAGCGCGTCACCGCGCTCGTGGGCGCCATCTCCCGGGTCCGCGACAGGCAGCAGGCCCAGGCCGAGGCCGTCCACCAGCGCGCCCAGGAGCTGCAGGCGCGCACCGAGGTCTTCAAGGACTTGCTCGTGCGCTACGGCAACATGGGCCAGAGCGCGGGCGAGCTGAACGTGCAGATGCAGCAGTTCGCCCAGCAGCGCCAGCAGGCGAAGACGCCCGAGGAGAACGCCGCGCTGGCCACCACCTTCCAGGCGCTCCAGGACCGCATGGCCCAGGTGGCGATTGAAGCCGAGGACCTGTCCAAGGCGGCGGACGAGAAGGAGTTCCACGACATCGCCCGGCAGGCGGACTCGCTGCGCCAGCAGCTCCTGTCCGCGCGCAACAAGATGGGCCTGCTCCAGAAGAGCTTCAGCGCGAGCTGAGCGTCCCCCGGCCTCGCGCCCTCAGCTGAGGTAGGTGGGCGCGAAGTCGTCCGGGCTGTCGATGGGGCGCCGTCCCGCGAAGCCCTCCTGCAGCTCGTGCCAGTGCGTGACGGCCGGCTCGCCGAAGCGCCAGCAGAGGTACACCGGGTCGTCCCCCCGGTGCGCGCGGAAGTCCACCAGCCCGTCCGCGCCCTTGATTTCCAGGCCCATCTCCTGGAGCTGGAGCAGCTCTTCGCGGATGCGCTCCAGCAGGACGTCCCGCTCCTCGCGCAGCGTGTCCAGGTGGACGTCGCTGGTGCTCTCCCGCGAGCTCAGCGTGTCGGCGAGCTGCTGCGCCCGCTCCACCCATGGGCGGACGCGCTCGAAGGTGCGGGTCAGCAGCGGCACCAGCCCGTTGGCTTCTTCCACGCTGAAGTAGCGCATGCCCCCGGAGCATGCCGCCTCCGGGCCTCCCACCGCTACTGCCTCGCGGCACGGGCGGGCCCCGCTGCTTCGTTCTGGTCAGCCGCGCATCAGGGAAGTGAGGTTTTCCGCGAGCCAGCGCTGGGCGGAGTCGCGCAGGGGGAAGGCGGCCTCGCGCTCGGAGAAGGCGGGGGTGTGCTCGGGGGCGCAGCGGCCGGCGGCGTCCAGCGGCGCCTCGTCCGGGTCCGCGAGGTCCGCGTGCAGCATGGCGTGGAAGACGAGGTAGTCCACCACGAAGGCCGGCACGTGCGGCCGGTCCAGCGCGGGGTGGATGCGAATCTCGCGGAGCCGGACGTCGTAGCCGCCCAGGTGGATGCTGCGGCGCCGCGCCCGGCCGGGCTTGCGCGCCCAGCCGACGTCCACGCGCACGCGGCCATCGAAGTACGTGGAGTTGAGGCGGGCGGAGAGGGCGCTCAGGTCGAAGCAGCGGCCCCGCGCGCGCAGGGGCTTGCCGGGGCGGCGCTCGCGGCGCACGAGGCTCCGGCGGGAGCGGGCGTAGGTCTCCAGCACCTCGCGCGCGTCGGCGTCGTTTCGTCCCGCGTAGCGCGCCATGGCCTGGACGACGGGGTCCGGAGCGCCGAGGAAGAGGTGGTGTGCGCGCAGGCGCAGTCCTTCCGGGCCCCGACGGAAGCTCACCAGCGTGGCGCGGTTGTCCGTGAGCCGCAGGTGGACCGGCGCGCCCAGCTGTGAGGACAGTCGCCGGGCCAGGTCCGCGGCCTGGGGGAGCGCGTCCTCACGCATGGGCAGCCGGTGCTGGACGGCGGGGCTCGCACGTGGCGCGGCCTCGACAGGCGTGGGACGGGTGGTGCCCTCAACGCGTGCGGGACGCTCAGGACGCGCGGGGGCCAGAGCGTCGAACAGCGCCAGCTGCGAGGGTGGGTGCGAGTCCATCCGCCGTCAAAGGTAAGCCTCTCGACGGAAGGTTTCCAGGTGGATGGCCGCCCGCCTGACGGGTAGCAGGGCGTCCTGTTCACTTATGTCGGGGGTTTTGCGCCGCGAAATGTCCCGACATTCCCGAACAGGGCGCCACCCGGACGCTCCGGGCCGGGGCTCCCGGCTCGGTCCGAAGGGGTGGGTGAGCGCGGGGCCCGGTCAGCTCAGGGGCCGCCCGTGAATCAGGCAGCCTGGGTGCGGAAGGGGCCCGTCACCTCGTAGGTGATGCCCCGTCCGTCGGTGCCGCGCTGGGAGCTGATGTAGAGGCGCCGGCCATCCGGGCTGAACGCCGCGCCGGCCAGCTCCGAGCGCGAGTGCCCCACCACCTGGAGGAAGGGCGACACCTTCCGCTCCGGCGTGAGGAGGCAGACCTGCATGTCGTCCCCGTCCTCGCAGACGAAGAGCTCCCGGGCGCGCGACACGGTGACGTTGTCCACGCCCGCCAGCGGCGAGCCGGGGTAGCGCGCCGCCTCGTAGAGCACCTCCAGCCGGTGGGTGAGCAGCGTGAGCGCCCAGACGCGGTTGTCCCGCTTGGTGGTGAAGTAGACGACCCCGTCGTCGTACCAGCAGCCCTCGCCGCCGCGGAACACCGTCGTCTCCTTCGCGGCCGGTTGCGCGGAGGCGGGGGCCTCGGGCGACACGGGCACCCACTCCACCTTCGCGCCCTGGTGGATGTCTCCCAGGACGCGCGCGGCCTCCAGCGTGCCCGTCTCCAGCGAGGGCCACTTCGCCGGGGTGAAGCGGTAGAAGCGTCCGCTCTGCGTGTCCTCGGTGAGGTACAGGCGCTGGCCCAGCGGGTCCGCCGCCACGGCCTCGTGGGTGAAGGCGCCCATCGCGGGCCTCGCCACGCCCTGGCCCGCGCGGGACGGGTCGCATTCCCAGACAAGGCCCCGGGAGTGCTCCTCGCAGGACAGCCACGTGCCCCAGGGAGTGAGGCCGCCGGCGCAGTTGACGTCCGTGCCCGAGAGGATGCGGTACGCGTCCGTCACCTCGCCATCCGGCCCGAAGCGCACCGAGGACACGCCGCCGTTCGGCGACGCCTCGCTGTTGGACGCGTACACCCAGCCGCCATCCGGCATGGTGAAGCAGGCGCCGCCATCCGGAGCCATGTGCCACGCGTAACGCGTGCCCGGCACCACGTCCCCGCTGCGGGCGATGACGCGCGAGGTGAAGCCCGGGGCCAGGAGCAGGCCATTGGCATCCGGAGCGTTCGCCAGCGGGCCGTAGGGGCCGGGGCCCGGCTGGGGGGCCGTGGCGTAGACGTTCCGCCAGAAGCCGAGGCTGCCCAGGGCGAGCGTGCCGCCTCCGAGGGCGGTGAGGCGCAGGAAGTGACGGCGTTGCATGAGGACGCTTTGTCGCTCAGGTCGAGTCCGCGGGGAAGCCCCTCGCGAGGGACTCGCCAGGTTCGTTGCGGCGCCCCGCGTCAACCCCGCCCGCAGGGCAGGCAGGGGTTCAGGCCCGGCGCATGGCGAGGTGGAGGCAGGGCGGTGCGAAGGGGCCGGGCCGTCAGGGCTCACGGCTCAGCCAGCCCATGCGCTTCAGCGGGCGTGAGGCGAAGGTCTCTGTTCGCGCCGGCCGTCAGGACTCACGGGACAGTCGGTCCACGCGGTTCAGCAGGGTGGGGATGCGCGAGTGCCCGTGCATGCGACGGACGCAGTCCGCGGCGGTGGCGGGGTCGATACCGACGGCGGTGACGAAGAGGGGACGCAGGCTCTGGCCTCGCAGCACGAGCACGGCGGGGCCGGTGGAGTGGTACGCCGTCTTCGCCACGCCGATGACGGGCACGGTGCGGTTGAGCGCCTCGTACAGATGCGCACCCAGGCCGGGCTTGTCCTCGCCGAGCCACACGTAGCCGTCCACGACGATGGCCTCCAGCGGCTCCTGCACACCGGCGAGCACGCGCAGCAGGTGGGGCAGCTCCCGGCGGTAGAACTGGCCGGGCTCGTAGGGCGCGGCCGGAGGGCCCCGGTCGATGAGGTGTGACGCCTCCGTGCCGTGCGTCCATTCGCGGAAGAGGACACACACGGCCACGGTGACGTCGGGTCGGTAGTCCACATCCAGGCAGGCGAGCATCCAGTCTCCTTGGGGGCGCGGCCCCTCTCGCCGGTGCTGACGTGGAGTCGTCAGGCCGGCTGACCGCGAGGACTCGACGGCCCGCCCAGGCAGGTCCCCGGGGCTCGCGTACGCCCCGGAGACGGTGGGACTCTACCCCGGCCCGTGAGGCCGCGGCGTCACAGCTCCAGGAACGTGAGCAGCGCGCCGAGGTCCGCGTCGGACAGGGCCTCCACGCTGTATGGAGGCATGTTGCCGCCGACGCCGAAGAACTGGCCGTGCCGCACCTTCTCGATGACCACCAGCGACGGGGGCACCCCGGGGAACAACTCCCCGTAGTCCGCCGTCACCTCCGGCAGCACCGAGGCCAGCTCCGTCAGCCGACCCGCGCCCGTGTGGGGCTCGCCGTGACAGTCCTGGCACGCCGCGCGGTACACCTCCTGCCCGCGAGTCCTGTCGCCACGCGCCACCTCGACGGTGTTCTTCACCACCGTGAAGGGCAGCGGTGGAGCGTCCCGGTTCGGGCTGATGCTCACGAGGTACTCGTAGAGCGAGCGGCTCTGGGGCGAGTCCTCCGGCAGCGGCGCCACGCCGCGCATGAAGTTGACGTAGCAGAAGTTCACCGCGTCCAGCAGGCGCGTCTCGTACCCGCCCCACCACGTCTTCCGGAAGGCCGAGTCATACAGCGTGTAGCCCGAGTCCATCCGCCCGGCCGGAGGCGTGAGCGTCGTCGCGTGGCACGTGGCGCACGAGAAGCTGTTGAACGCGCTCTCCGACAGCCGCGCGTCGTTGAACAGCCGCTCACCGTACTCCGCCGCGGGCACCGGCCCGTCCTCGCCATCGCAGGCCGACGCCAGCACCACCAGCGCAGCGAGCGCCCCGAGGGCACCACCCACGCGCCTCATGGCTGCCCCCGGAGGATGCTCACCGAGTCCGGGAAGATGCCCACCCGCACCGTGCCCACCACCGTGCCCTCGGCCAGGTCCACCGCGTGCAGTGTGCCCGGACCCTTGTGGTCGCCCTCGCAGACGACGAGCCCATGACGCTCATCCGGCGTCAGCGTCACCTGGTGCGCGTTGAGGCAGCCGGCCGACGCCAGGTCCACCTCGCGCAGCACGAGTCCCGTCGCCGGGTCGATGACCAGCAGCCCGTCCCCGAGCTGGTAGGGCAGGTACAGCGTGCGCCCGTCCGAGGTGAAGGCCCCGAACATGGGCGGGCCGCGCAGCCCCTGCACCGTGCGCGTGGCGTCCATGGTCCGCGTGGTGGGGTCGAGCACCTGCACCTGTCGGCTGGCCATGGAGCTGACCCACGCCTCGCCCGTGGTGGGCGACAGGGTGAGCGCGTACGGCTCGTGCCGAGGGCTCACCGCCGTGCCCGCGTTGAGCGCCACCTTCACCTTCTGCACCCCGGGCGGGCTCGTCGTGAGGTCGACCACCGCCACCTCGTCGGACCAGCACGCGACGTACGCCGTGCGCTCGTCCGCGGACAGGCGCACCGCGTGCGGCGCCGGGCACACGGGCACCATGGCCTTCCGGGTCATCGTCGCCGCGTCGATGATGGCCAGCCGGGCGACCATCTCCGCCTCGGGGCCGCCCCGCCGCGCCACCTCGGCAATCTTCAAGGTGTCGAAGTGCGTCTGGTACAGCGTGCGCCCGTCCCTGCTGACGATGACGTCACCGGGGTTGGGGTCCACGCGCACGGAGCCCACCAGCCGGTTGTCCCGCGCATCCAGCTTGAGGCAGTAGCCATCCTCCGAGCCCGAGCCGTGCGTGCCATGGGGCCCCGAGCCTCCGCCCGGCACGTAGTTGGAGATGCCGACGTAATAGAAGGCGCCATCCGGTGACACCGCCGTGTGGTGCGGCCCCTCCAGCTCGACCGGGTTGAGCCCCACCGGCACGCGCGCCAGCTCCTTGAAGTCGGGCGTGCCCACGGTGTCCAGCTCGATGAGGCTGAGCGTGTCGTCCAGGCTGTTGGTGATGAGGATGCGGCCCCCGGGCCCGGGCGGTGGAACGACGGTTCCTTCCGGCCACGGGTCCGGGTGCGCGTACTCGAGGTCCTCGGGCGGCGTCACCCCGTCCTGCTTCCCCGGGTCCTCGCTGCACGCGGCCAGCGCCAGCGCGAGCGCCGGCACCCACCGGCGGGCCCGCGTCATCGGGCGCCCACCACGCGGATGGTGCGCGGCGCCTCCAGGCGGTACGGGCCCTCGCGGAGCCGGTTCTGCACCAGGTACGCGCTCGTCACCTGGACGGACAGGTCCTGGTCCACGAAGCCACGGAGCGTGTCCCACGTGGCCGCGTCCAGCTGCCACTCCAGATTCGAGGTGAGCAGCTCCACCGGGCACTCGCGCCCCGGCACCGTCACCTGCACCCAATAGATGTCGCCGGTGAAGGGCGGCAGGTGCGCCTCGGCCGAGGGGAGAAGCAGGTTCCCCAGCCACGCCAGCATGGAGCGGCCCCCATCGCGCGGGCGCGACGGCGCTGACGGAGTGCCCTCGGGTTCCAGGCCCGGGAGCCGCGACGCCAGCGGGGACGTCCACCGCCACGTGGGCGGCGCGTCGATGGAGGAGTACGTCTGTCCCTGGGCGGGCGACTCCAGCGTCACCGCCTGCGAGCTGTCCGCCGGCTGGCCCTTCGCGTCCACGAGCGTGCGCCAGGCCTCGTCGGTGGCGTCGCCGCCATAGAGGGGCTCGCCGCACTCCGACTCCGGGTCGTCGTTGTCACAGGCGGGGGCCAGCGCCAGCAGCGCGGCCGAGAGGGACGTCCACAGCAGCTTTCGAGAGAGGGTCTTCATGAGGTGCCTACGCGTCCGAGCGCCGCCGGCCGCGGCGCCACAAGGTGAGGGTCGAGAGAAGTACCAGGGCGGGCGCCGCATTCCCGGACGCAGCGCCGCAGCCACCAGACTTCGCGGGCGGTGACGGCGCGGGCTCCGGAGTCCCCGCGTCGGGCGTGCCCGCGTCCACCGGCGGTGGCGGTGGCGGTGGCGGTGGCTCCTCCACGCCGCCGTCCGGGTACGGCTCCGCGCCGAGCTGGTCCGCGAGCGACGGCCACAGCGCCGGGCAGATGCTCCGCACCGGCGTGCCCGCGGGGCAGTGCTGGGTGCCCTGGATGCCGTAGAGGGTGAACAGGGGCTCCCAGGTGGTGCCCTCGTCGGGGCTGCGCGCCAGCGCCCAGTCGTGCAGCCACGTGGAGCCGCAGGCGTAGAGCGTGCTCCCCGTGCGCAGCACGCACGCGTTGCCGGTGGGCAGCGGCTGCTTCTCCAGCGGGCCGGCGCGGGGGCCGCGGAAGAAGAAGTTGAGGGTGCCCACCCAGACGGTGGTGCCGTCGGCGGACAGCTCCATGTTGATGAAGACGTCGTCCAGCGCGTGCACCTGCGTCAGCGTGCGGCCGCCGTCGTCGCTGCGCAGCAGGTGCGTGTAGCCCTGCGCGGACACCCGCACCCACACCGCGTCCGCCGAGGCGGGGTCCACCGCCGTCACCACCAGGTCATACGGCCGCAGCAGCCCCGGCAGCGTGTGGGGGAGCTCCGTCCAGGTGGCGCCCGCGTCGTCGCTGCGGAAGAGGAGCAGCCGGCCCGCCTCCTCGCCGGAGGCGTAGATGCGCCTCGGGTCCACGGGCGAGACGCGCACGGTGTTGAGCACCAGGCCCACGCGCAGCAGCGGGGTGGGCTCCCACGTCTCGCCCCCATCCCCCGAGCGGTATACCCCGTTGGCCAGCCCCGTCCGTCCGGTGACGGCATAGAGGATGCGGTCATCGGTGGGGTGTGCCGCGAGTCCCGCCACCCAGTTGCTCTTGAAGTAGGGGTGCGTGTTCCAGCTGCACCCACCGTCGGGCGAGCGCAGCAGCGCGCTGCCGGTGGCGGCGATGATGTCCCCGGCCTCGCGCCACAGGAAGGACTCGGGGCGCCAGCCGCCGTAGCCCATGGCGTCCGGGCATATCCACCGCCACGACTGGCCGCTGTCGCGCGAAATCACCGCGCCGAACGTCGCGCCCACGAAGAAGTCCTCGGGGTGGCCGCGGCGCACGGTGACGTTGGACGTCTCCGGCAGGCCCGCGTGCGCGTGCGCGGCCGAAGCGGTGCCCAGGGCCAGCAGCGAGGCGAGGACTCTCCCTGTAACCGTGTTGCGAGAATCCATCTCCAAGACTCCAAGGAAGGTGCCGGCCCCGGGCACCACGATAACGCTCCCCGCGCCCGGGCATAGCGGTCAGCGTGCACGAAGGTCGCGATATGCGCGCGCTCCCCCGCTCGTTCACCGGAGGAGCAGGAAGGACGGACCGCGCGGCCGGGCGTGGCCCCTGGAGCTCGCAATCACCATTGGGAGGAAGGTCGCGATGAAGTCGTGGATGCGAAGCGCGTGGGGCGTGGTGCTGACCGGAGTGCTGGGCGTGACGGCGGGGTGCTCGGGTGAGCTGGTGACACCTGAGACGGTGAGGCCGGAAGTGAAGCCCTGGGTGGTGGACGGCCCGGACTGGGAGCACACGGGGCGCCTGGCCGGGTGCAAGCCGGCGGCGGACACCCAGGCCCCGTGCGGCGCCTATGAGTCCTTCGACCTGTCCGCCTGCAATGTCGCCTCGCTGGGCAGCGTCAAGGGGGCCGGCGTCTACACCGCGCACGTGGTGTTGGACCCGGACACGGCGGAGCCAGACGCCTTCCCGTCCGCGATGCGGGTGAGTACGGACGGCGGCGTCTCCAACTTCGGCAACGTCGTCTTCAGCGAGCAGCAATTGGAGGACAACCGCTTCTACCTGGCGGTGACGGCGAACCTTCCGAACGGAGTCTCGTCGGCGGCGGTGGTGGTGGGGTGCGAGGCCAGCGCGGACGGGCTCACGCTGAAGGGCTGCTACCAGCATTGTCGCAACGGGAAGAACCTCTTCGCCGGCACCTTCGAGGCCGCGCGCTCGGAGCGCAGGGCGGGGGAGCCCGAGGGCTCCGGAATGGCGCTGCTGTCGGAGTCGCAGGTGGGCCCGGGGACCGCCGCGGACGTGTACGTGACGAAGGGGCATGCCTACGTCGTGTCCGTGCCGCTGGGCGCGCGGCCCGGGGGGCTGACGGTGCTCGACGTGAGTGACGCGCGTGCGCCGGTGGTGCGCAAGTCCATTGTCTTCCCGCAGGACAACTACTGGAACGGCGTCTGGGCGAAGGACGACGCGCTGTACGTGGCGAGCGCCGACTCGGGCCTGCTCGTCTTCGACATCTCCCAGCCGGCGGACCCCCAGTTCCTGCGCTCGCTGCCCGGGGACGAGGGGCCCATCGACGTGCACACCGTCATCGTCGAGGGGGACCGGCTGTACGCCATGTCGCCGTACCCCAACGCGGAGACGCTCATCTTCGACGTGAAGGACGCGAAGGCGCCCCGCCTGCTCACCCGCTACACCGTGACGGGGGTGGACCCGTCCCGCGGCGACCAGTTCCCGCATGACGCCTTCCCCTTCGAGGAGCGGCTCTACATCAGCCACTGGCGCGCCGGTTACATCATCGCGGACGTGACGGACGCCGAGGCCGTGGAGCAGGTGGGGCAGTACGTCTACCGGCGCTCCACCAGCCACACCAGCCGGGTGATGCGCCAGGGCAGCCGGCTCATCGCCTTCGAGGGCGGCGAGGACTGGGGCGCGCACCTGCGCGTGCTGGACGTGACGGACGTGACGGAGCCGCGCCTGCTCGGCGAGTACCGGCTGCGGCCGGGCATCTCCATCCACAACATGGAGCTGAAGGGCCACCGGCTGTACCTCAGCCACTACCAGGAGGGCGTGCGCGTGCTGGACGTGACGGTGCCCTGGCTCCCCCGTGAGGTGGGCTACTACAACACCTTCCAGCCGGACCACCCGAAGACGGGCCGGTCCTTCTACGAGGGCGCCATCGGCATCCGCGTGCCGGGGGACGGCCACGTGTACGTCATCGACACCGCTCGCGGCCTGCTCATCTTCCCCGAGGTCTGAGCGGCGCCAGGGGGTGTTTGGAAGGTTGTCCAGCCGTCACAACCCCTGGGGCCAGTCCGCCCCGGGGGTGGTGTGTGCCGCGCGCGGGGCTCGCCTCCCTCCCTCCGGTCTGCTACGGACGCGGGGATATCCGGCACGTGGGCCGCTCCCGGGGAGCGCTCCCGTGGATGTCTTCGGGGGAGTGCGAGACATGGCGGGGTCCACCTTGGAGCCCAGGCTCATCGACGTCGGTGCGGGGCGAGGCGATGTGCCCGCCGGAAGCGCCACGCGTGCCGTCTGGGATGCGGTCATGCAGGGCGCGGTGGACGTGGCCGTCCGGGCCTACGAGGACCTGGCGGCTCCGCAGCGGGAGCGCGTCCTGGAGGAGTCCTCGAGCATGCCCGGACCGACGCGCTCCTCGCTGGTGGACGTGCTGCGGCGGGCGCGCGACTTCGCGGGCGCCGCGCGGCTGCTGGAGGCGGACGGGGCGCACGCGCAGGCCGCGCCCCTCCATGAGCAGTCGGGAGCGCTGCGGCAGGCGGCGGAGGCGTGGCTGCGCGCCGGAGAGCGGGGCCGTGCGGCGTCGGCCTTCGAGCGCGCGGGCGCCCTGGAGCGCGCGCTGGAGCTGTACCAGGCGCTGGACGCGCGCGAGTCCATGGCCCAGTGCCTCACCCGGCTGCAGCGGCTCCTGGAGGCAGCGGCGGTGTACCGCGAGCTGGGCAACGCGCACGCGGAGCTGGAGTTGCTGCGCGCGGTGCCACCCGGGCACCCGCGGCGGCGCGAGGCGGTGCTGCGGATGAGCGCGCTGCTGGACGCGCAGGGAGACTCGTGGCGGGCGCTGGTGCTGCTGGCGGACGCCCTGCGCGAGTCCCCGCAGGCGCACGATGACGGCGCGCTCCAGGCGGAGCAGGCGCGGCTGCTCCGGCAGCTGGGGCTGGACGCGGCGCCGACGGAGCCGGAGCGTGTCCCCACGCCCGCGCCGCCGCCGGACGGCTACGAGTACCTCAAGGCCATCCCCATCTTCGGGGAGCTGCCCATGGAGGACATGAAGGACCTGTTCCGCATGGCGCAGCAGGTGCTCATCCCCGAGGACACCACGGTGCTGGAGAAGGGCGCGCGGGGCACGGGGCTGCTGGTGCTGCTGGATGGGACGGTGGACGTGTACAGCGGCTCGGGGCATGAGGCGCGGCGGCTCAACACGCTGGGGCCGGGCGCGTTCCTGGGCGAAATCTCGCTCATCCTGGACGGGCCCACGTCCGCGCGCGTGCGCTCTCGCACGGCGGTGCGGGCGCTGCGGGTGACACGGGTGGACTTCCAGCACTACCTGGAGACGCACGAGGCCGCCGCGCTGCGCATCTATCGGCTCTTCACGGAGAACCTCGCGGAGCGCGTGCGCGCGCTGAGCGCGTAGGTGGAGGCGGCCATGGCGGACACGCGCGGCGTGAGCAGGGAGCGGGCCGTCCAGCTCGCCAGTGAGGGGAAGCTGGAGGCCGCGCTGGCCGAGTACCAGGGCGTGGCGAAGGCCTCCCCGGACGACGCGGACGTCCGCCAGAAGGTGGCGGAGCTGCAGGAGTGGTTGGGCCATCAGTCGGAGGCGGCGACGGCGTACGAGGCCGCCGCGCTGGCCTGGGCGAAGAGCCATCAACCCCTGCGCGCCGTGGCCGCGTGTGTCGCCCTGTCCCGGCTGGGTGCGTCCTCCACCGCGAAGGGCCACACCGCCCGGGCCCTGGCCGAGCGCTTCGCCCTGGCACCCATGGCCGCGGCGGCTTCGTCGGGTGCGGCGGCCGCGCCGGGGACCATGGCGCCGGTGCCGGACGCCGAGGCGCCGGGCGCGCTGCCCATCCTCTCGCACCTGAGCCGCGAGGCCTTCGTCGCGCTGCTGGAGGTGCTGGACGTGCGCGCCTTCTTCCCGGGGCAGGCGGTGGTGGAGGAGGGGACGCAGGGCGCGTCCATGTTCGCCATGGTGGAGGGCCGGGCGGACGTGCTGCGCACGCTGGAGGGCGGCGAGCGCAAGTCGGCGGGCACGGTGGCGCCGGGGGACTTCTTCGGAGAGCTGGCGCTCGTCTCGCAGGGGCCCCGGCTGGCCACGGTGGTGGCCACGGAGCGGGCCGTGCTGCTGGAGCTGACGCGCGAGCGCATGGAGGCGGTGGCCGTGCGCTACCCCCAGGTGGGCGCCGTGGTGGAGGCCTTCTACCGGCGGCGCATGGTGGAGAACCTGCTGCGCAGCAACCCGCTGCTCAGCAAGCTGACGCCGGAGCAGAAGGCCGCCGTGTCCCGCGACTTCCAGCTGCGCACGGTGAGCGCGGGCGAGGCGCTGCTGACGCAGGGCCAGCCCGGGGACGCCTTCTACGTGGTGCTGCGCGGGCGGTGCACGCCCTGGCTGGAGCAGCCCTTCGGACGGCGGGTGGCGCTGGCGGAGCTGCGTGAGGGAGACGTCTTCGGCGAAATCTCCCTGCTGCTGGACAAGCCCGTGTCCGCCACGGTGTGCGCGGACGTGGAGGGGGTGATGCTGCGCCTGGAGCGCGCCGCCTTCGAGAAGCACCTCCTCAGCCAGCCCGGCCTCAAGGGCATGCTGATGCGCATGGGCACCGAGCGCCTGCAGCGCACGGCGCAGGCGCTGGCCTCCGGCCGCGTGCTGCACGACGGCGATTTGCGCGTCTGACGCGCGGCCCCTCCAGAAAACGAAACGCCCGGGCCCCCTGAGGGAGACCCGGGCGTGGGCACCGCCAGGGGCTCCCCAAATGGCGCGCACCCCGTCGGGCCGACCTCCGTCCCGTCCCGTCACGCCGCCGTCACGCTCGCTTGATACGGAGTGCGGGTGCCTGAAGGCCGCCGCATCAGGCCACGGCTTCGACGGCCTCTGGACAAGACGCTTGCGGCTGGCGTGATTCCACGCACCAGCGAAGCCCTCACCAACTCCCCAAGCTCTCTGGAGCTGTACTCTTAGTGCGTCTGGAATAGGGCGGTTTGAAGTGGCGACACCTTCGGCACCCGGCGATGAGCGTCAGTCGTCAGGTGCCGACCGTGGCGGCTTCCGCCATCTCCGGATGATTCAACGAGGCAATTCATGTCACGTCGTCCGTATCTGCGGTGGAGTGTTGCGCTGCTGATTGCGCTTGCGAGCGCCGCCTGCCAGCCCGAAGAGGAGGCCGCCTCTGAGATGGTGCTGGGGCAGGCCCGATTCGCGTCGGAAAACCAGAGCATCTGCGGCCCGGAGCAGATTTCCTGGCCCCTGCTTCCGGATGGAGGCGCGCCGCCCCAGAAGGAAGGGGTCTGCGAAGGTCCCTGGGAGTACACCAACTATAGCGTTTGCCATGCCAAGACGGTCAGCACCAGCTGCCCCATCTCGGGCTATGGCGAGAAGACCTGCACCTGGCCCAAGTTCTGCCGTCATCCGGACTTTGGTGTCCAGCAATACGAGCAGTCGTTGTTCACCGTGGGGATTACGCCGGATAGCCAGACCGTCCAGGAATGTGGCGAAGACAGTCACGGAAAACCGCACTGCTGGAATGAGACATATTATGACTGGCATGCCCCGTGTCTCAGGGCGGCCCAGGCGGAGAAGGCCAAGGTCGATGACCGCTATGAAGCAGGCGTTACGATATATTCATACGCGCCGAACAGCGTGAATAACACGTGTATGTTCTTGTTGACGGGACTGCCTCTCTATAACGAGCGTTACGATGCGGCGCGCTGTGGAGTCACGCCCTACACGTGCCCGGACCCCGAGGCTCCCATCTATGCGGCATGTCGGCATCCCACTCATGGCCTGGCCGCGACCGTGGAGGAGTGCCATGCCGAGAATCCCACTGCAAGTCAGCTCGAGAGCCCGCGCAGGTACTCGACCCCCGGGCTGACCATCAACAACCTGCGAGCGCTTGCTTCACCCCGCGCGGTGCTCGAGGGCGCTGCCGGTCTCGCGCCGCGCTGCACCACTGCCAACGACCTGCAGATGCGCAACGCGACCGAGGTGCGGACGAAGTTCGACGCCCTCATGTCTCAATTGGCGGCATTGGAGGGTTGGGATTCCACGCCCGCAAGTGCTCCCGCCAATGTCAACCGTCCGGTGCTCCGCCAGCAGGTGGTGGACAACGCCAAGCTGCTCTTCGAGTTGAAGGGGGGCCAGTTCGATGACGCGCCAGCCACCACGAGGACCGAGCAGGGGCTGGAGCTCTATGAAGCGTACCCGGAGCAGGGCTCCCTCAAGCTGACGCGCGTCGACCCGTCCGTGGACTTCTCCTGGGGGGAGCTTGCCCCCGTGCCGGAAGTCGGAGCGGACCACTTCGCGGTGCGCTGGACGGGCAAGGTGAAGCCGCGTTTCACGGAGACGTACACCTTCTACACCCAAAGTGACGATGGCGTCCGCCTGTGGGTCAACGGCGAGCTCGTCATCGGCAATTGGACCTTGCACGGGCTCACGGAGAATGTGGGCACCATCGCGTTGACGGCGGATGAGTCCTACGACGTCCGCATGGAGTTCTTCGACTACGGCAGTGTGGCCACCGCGAAGCTGCTGTGGTCCAGCGCGAGCCAGGCGAAGGAGGTCATCCCCTCTTCCCGGCTGGCGACCGCCGGAGGCAGCCCCGGCCTCAAGGCGGAGTACTTCGACCACCGGCGTGTCGAGAGCTGCGGCAATCCGTGGATGCCCCCGGTGCCCGAAGCCACCTGTCCCGCCTCCGCGGACACCAACGGACTCTTCGCCCTGTGCCGGAAGCTGACGCTGGACCACGTGCCGCCCACCTCCGCGGCGCTGGTGCTCGGTCAATGCATCGAGGCCATCACCCAGGCGCAGGCCAACGCCTGCACCCAGGGGCAGTACCAGGAGGCCTACGACAGCATGATTCTGCCCATGCTCAAGGGGCACCTGGTCGCTCCTCACGCGAAGCTGAGCCAGCCCGCGGCCCTGAACGAGGCCCTCCAGCGGAAGCTGGCGTACGTCGACCAGTGGTACCGCACCGCCCGTGCGCAGGTGTACGGCGGAGACCGGCTGGCCACGCCGCTCCAGCAGCGCGCGAGCCAGGTGCTGGGTGAGTTCTGGCGCGGCGCCTACATGTCCGAGCACCCCCTGGGCATGCGGGACGACGAGCTGGAGCTCCCCGTCGAGGCGGTAACGGCAGACGCCCTGCAGAGCCTCTCGGACGACTACCTGAAGGTGGACCGGGCCGTCCTGTCGGCCGCGTTCTCCAACCGGAGCAGTCCGGCGACGCCGCCCCTGACCTCGGCGCCCCTGGCCCTCGTCGTCGGCGATGCCCTGCGCGGCATGTCACAGCGGCTGGGCCAGGTCGCCGCCGGCCATGACCTCGCCTGCCGCTTCCGGGACTGCTCGGCGGGCAGGGTCTCCTCCGAGGTGAGCCAGCTCTGGCGGTTGATGGGCACCCTCCCCGATGCGAGCTCGTTCACCACGCTGCTCGCGAGCTCCCCGAAGGTCAGCCCGGAGTGGCGCACCACGCTCGGACAGCTGAGCAGCCGCCATGATGTCCTGCGGCAGTCCATCGAGGATGGGCTCGGGCTCTCCCCGGGGACCTACCAGGCCGGGACGCTGGATGCGCGGGCCGCGGAGACCCATCCCGCCCTGCTCAAGGAGCTCGTGGAGCGGGTGAGGGATGCGCGCCAGCGAATCACCAGCTTCGACCAGACGGGCGTCTTCAGCCCCGCGCTGCGCAATGTCCTGCACACCGGCATGAACAGCGAGAAGCAGGCGGAGATCGACGCCAGGCTGAGCAACGCGCTGGATGACCTCACGTCCGCCATCAACGCGTACGAGTTCGGGCGCGAGGGTCTGGTGACGACGTATCTCCAGGAGATGCGCGCCGAGAGTGAGCAGGACCGGACGATGAACCTCATCCGGCAGCGCCTGTTGCGGATGACGCAGCTCGACACGGACCTCGCGGGAATGCGCCACAACGCCCGGACCGCCGACGCCCGCCAGGGCGAGTTCGTTCGCACCTTCGAGACGCTCGCGAGCCTGCCCCAGGTGGCCGACTTCCAGGTGGCGGTCGAGCTCCCGGAGACGGTCTCCGTCTCCGGCCTGGATGCGCTGTACGCGAAGCCCGCGCCCCAGACTCCCGTCATCACCGACAATGTCCGCGCGCTCGCGGCCAAGGGGTGGGTGCGGCAGGCGGAGGCGGGTGACATCCTGCGCATCGAAATCGGCCCCCAGGCGAGCTGGTCCCCCACCTGCGCCTTCCGGGCGCCCCAGGCGCGGCTGCTCCAGCCGGGGACGGGGCAGCTGATGCCCGTCAACATCACGGGCGTCACGACCGGGCCCGAGGGCTTCTCGGTGTCCGAGTCGAGCGGCACGTACACGGCGAAATCCGTGGCCTCCACCAGCCAGAGTGGAACCTATGAGACGCTGGCCGCGACCCAGGACGTCTGCGCCGGAGTCCGCGCCCAGGTGAGCTCACCGTTCAGCGCGATTTCGGGCACGGGGGTCACCGTCTATGCGGAGGCCAGGATGTGCGCGAGCCACTCGAGCTCCGGGCAGTGGTCCGAGACGGAGAGCGAGACCAGCACGGACGGGCAGGAGCGGCGCAGCTCCGCCTCCTTCACCGCGGGGCTGCGGCTGCCCAATACGCCCTTCCCGAGGCTCCCCGCCGGCAGCCTGCTCCTCGTGGAGCTGGAGCGTGGCGGCACCTCGCGAGGCGACATCGTCCAGATTCATCCGCTGCAGCGCTCCCTCAACACCGTCCTCGTCAACAACGCGCAGTCGGACTTCATCCTCGTTGCCAATGACCGGCAGTGCGGCGAAGCCAGTGATTTGTCGCTCGCCCTGACGGTGCACCATACCCGTCCGCTGCTCACGGGGTCGAAGGCCAGGGATTTGCTCGAGGCCATGGCGATGACCAAGACCGCCATGGAGGCGGAAGGAGAGCTGGCGCTCAAGCAGGGACACGTGAATGCCGCGACGCTCGCCAGCATCCGCGGCGGTGCCATCACCACGCTGCAGACGAAGTGCAGCTGCGCGCTGTCCTCGTACCCGGAGCACCTCCAGTCGCTCTTCACGTCGTGGGTGGACCACGAGATTGCCTCGCTGGCCCGTCACGCGGACATCATCGCGGCGGAGCGGGAGCTGGCCCTGATTGCCATCGAGCTCGAGGGGCTCGGGATGGACCTGACGAGCAAGAAGGAGGAGTCCCGCCTGTTGAAGCTGCTGCCGCTGTGGGCGCTGCGCAACATGGAGGGCGCGGAGCTGGCGGAGCGGACGGAGCAGCTGACGGACATCGTCAACTCCTACCTCTTCCCCATCATCCACCTGCGTTACCCGGAGGTCATCAGCAGCCTGTCGTCCAGCGCGACCGCCTCGGGCGAGCTGGCGGCGCTGATTGATGGCACGGACCTGCTGGTCTCACCCTCGGGTGGCACCACGACGAGCGAGACGTTGAAGCCGCACTGGAGTCGCTCGCGACTGGCGACGGCGAAGATCATCAAGTCCTTCGTCACCCGCGTGAAGACGGCCCTGGCCACCGCGCGGCTCGGCTCGGACAACTCCGCGACGACCTTCCCGGTGCTCGCCATCAGCTTCCCCAAGCCCGGGGTCCACGCGCCGGGGTGGACGTCCAACTACAACATGGCGGACGCGCTGCGCTCCGCCAAGGTGTGGGACGAGCTGCTCAATGGCGAGAAGGCCTCGCTCACGGTGCTGCCGGAAGACCTCTACCATGTCGACGGTGGCGAGAAGATGCTGTGCCATCGGGCGTCGATGGTCATCCGCTCGATGACCCTCTACTTCTCCATCCCGGACATCGGCAACTCGGCGGCGACGATGAACAACCTCCCGCAGAGCACGGGGACGTGGGTGGACCCGTCCATGACGTTCGTGACGAAGAGCGGGCCCGAGGAGTATCAACAGCTCAATTCCAAGTGGCTGGGGCCCGTCTTCTATCCGCTCTTCGGAGAGCCCCACGATGCGAAGTTCTGGTTCCAGGGCCAGAACAGCGACAGACGGCAGTTCCGCTCGGGCAATGGGCTGTCGCCGTTCACCACCTTCGACATCAATCCCAAGGCGTTGCGCAACTGGGTCTACCAGCCGCTCGTGTCAGCGGATGAGGTCGTCCTCCTCTTCGAGGTGGAGACCGAGCCGACGTTCGATGGCGGCAACATGACGTGGATCAAGACGTGTCAGCCGTCAGCGAGTCTGGCCGGGGGCGCGTCGGCCAGCGCCGCCGCGGTGGGTTCGCCGCTGTAGTCCCATCGGTCGGACCTCGAGGCGCACGTCGCGGGCCTGCTCGTGCCGCGGCGTGCGCCTTGTTTCAGGCAGTCCATTCATTTCTCAGGTGCGAGACCGGCCCGGCTGAGGACGCCTTGCGTCCTCATGGCAGGCACCGGGCACCACCGGGTCGTCAGGGAGCAGGAACTTGGTTTCAAGACATTCGACGTTGATGAGGGTGGCGTGTGTCGTGGTGGGGCTCGCCGCGCTGCCAGCAGCCGCGCAGACCGCCACGTCGCTGGACGCGAGGGTGCAGGCGCCGACGCTGGCGGCTCCCGAGCGGGGCTCGCTGGCCGGCCAGCTGGCCAGCACCGCCTTCGGTCCGGCGGACGTCAGCCGTGGCGGGTTCCAGCTCCCCTCCGCGCTGGGGCTGCCCGCGGAGCGCGGCGCCCCGCTGGCGAGCATCCTCCCCACCTACTCGCCGGACCAGGGCTGGAGTGAGTGGGGCCTGGGCTGGCAGAGCGCGCTGGCGCTGACGCGCTGGCGCGTCACGGGAGACCTCGACTACGCCACCGACGAGCTGACGGGGCCCTGGGGACGCATGGTGCAGGGCCAGGATGGGGACTGGTACCCGCTGGGCCTGTCCAGCGCGGTGCGACTGCACGCGGAGCCCACGGGCGCCTGGACGGCCTGGCTGCCGGACGGCTCCCGGTGGACCTTCGGGAGCACCCACCGCGTGGACACCCCGAAGGGCACCTATGCCTGGTACCTGGAGGAGGTGGTGACGGCGCTCGGCCGGAAGATGAAGCTGGAGTACGACGTCAACGCCTCGGGGCGGCGCTTCATGAAGGCGGCCCACTACGGGGGCATCGGGGACGACTTCCAGTACCGGGCGGACTTCGTCCATGAGCTCCTCGCGCGGCCTGGGACGGACCTGCGCTCGGGGGAGGCGCTGGTGCTGGACAGGCGGGTGAAGGACGTCATCGCCTTCGCGAGAAACAGCTCCACGGGCCTGTTCGAGGAGCGCTGGCGCGAGACGCTGACGTACGTGGACGACGCGCCGGGCCCCGCCTTCCACCTCACCGAGGTGCAGCGCACCTACGCCTCCGGCCAGCAGCCGCCCCCGGTGCGGTATGGCTACTCCCTTCCGGGGGAGCAGTTGGATGCGACGGCGTTGCGGCGCACGCCCAAGCTGGACGCGGTGCTCTCCCAGTGGGGAGGGGACGCCACGCAGCCCCACCGCGCCGCCGTCCTCGACGTCAACCTCGACGGCCGCCCGGACTTCGAGCACCACCACGACAACACCCTGCTGGTGCAGGAGGACGCGGGCTTCGCGTCCGAGCCGCTGCCACCCGCCTCCGCCACCGTTTCTCCCGCGTGCCGCCGCGCGCCCGGGGCGCTGAACGAGCCTCGCCTGCTGGCGCAGCTGCGCGCCTCCGAGGACGCCTTCCAGGTGGTGGCCCTGCGCGCCAACACGCCTCGGACCCAGACCACCTTCACCGCCTGCGACCGCGCGGGTGAGCCCTTCTCGTCACAGACGCTCACCGGTGACTGGACGGCCTCCAGCAACGTGCGCCTGGTGGACGTCAACAGGGACCGTCAGCCGGACCTGGTGCGGGTGTCGGCAGGGCGCGTCACCATCCTCCCCAATACGAGCGATGCCTCGGGCTTCAGCTTCGGCGCGGCGAAGGTCGTGACGCTCGCCCCCGTCTTCACGCCGAACACGTCCTGGGTGCATGACGTGAACGGGGATGGCGTGGCGGACATCGTCAGCCGTGGCACCGGCGGCTCGGTCTCCGTCTGGCTGGGCAGGGGGCAGTTCGCCTTCGAGACGCAGGCGAGGAACTTCCAGTTCCGCGGCACCACGGGCATCCCGGTCTCCAGCCTCGGGGACTCCCAGCTCACCTTCCTGGATGCGAACCGGGATGGCCTGGCGGATGCGTTGCTGACGCGCACCAGCGGCACGGGCGCCTACCTCTACCTGAACACCGGCACCGGCTTCTCGCAGGTGACGGTGCCTGCCCTGCAGGCCATGACGAGCACCCTGGGACGTCCCGTGGTGGGGGACTTCGCCGGCACCGGGGACACCGAGGTGGGTTACGTCCTCTCCGGCGAGGCCTACAGCCTCGCCCTGGATGCGCCGCAGACGTCGCTCATGCGCTCCGCCGATGACGGCAAGGGGACGGTGCTGCGCTTCGAGTACGCGCGCGGCCCGGCGACCCCGGGGGTCCTCCAGCGCCAGTCCCTGCTGGCCGCGCTCCAGGTGGAGTCCAGCGGCTACGACACCGTCCGCTACACCTACGACTACGAGCAGCCCACGCTGCACAGCGTCGGGCGCTTCCTGGTCGGCTTCGGCGGTGTCACGCGAACGGCCCCTGGAATGGTCTCCGCGGCCAACTTCCTCAATGGAGATGGCTTTGCCGGACTGCCCTCCTCCGCCACGCAGCACGACATCCTCAGCCCCGGGCTGAACACCTACGAGTACCAACAATATGAAGATGCCCTCTTCCGGGGCATCGCCTGGAAGCGGCTCAAGGTGCAGGGCACCGGCTGGAGCCAGTCCGACGGGCAGGCCGTGGGCGCGCGGACGGAGTACACCGCCTATGAGGCAGAGCTGTGTCCGTCGCGGGTGGTGAACCATTCACCCCACGGCACCCTCACCACGGAGACCTGGCGTGCCTCGGTTCCCGGGCTGGCGGGTCATCTGCACTGCCTGAATGCCGGAACGCGGCTGATGGGCAGTCATGCCGACTCCACGCTCGACTTCCAGAACGAGGTGCGCATCCAGCGCAACGCCGTGGGCCTCATCACCCGGGTGGAGGACGTGGCGGCGTCCGGGGATGTCCTGCCCATGCAGGAGGTGGCGTATCGGCCCGACTTCCTCATCGACCACATCACGCTGCCCGGCAAGGGCACCGCGTACTTCGACTGGGAGCCCGGGAGCACGTCGCAGCTCTGGCGCGTCCGCTCGCCTGACGGGCTCGTGCTCGAAGCCACGGCGCGCCACCCTGGCACCGGCGCCGTGACGGCCCTGACGACCCGGCGGGGGAGCCGGTCCTTCACGCGCTTCTCCCGCTTGGATGGCCAGGAGCGGCTGGTGAAGCAGTGGGACGACCTGGAGGGGGCCAGCGAGGCCCTCCCCAACGTGCAGCTGGCCTACCAGTACGCCACCGGGACCCGACCCGGGCGCATCACCACGACAGGCCTGGTGGATGCCCTCGCGGGTGCGTTCGCCACCCGGGTGGAGTGGCAGACGGCCGCGGGGGAGGGCATCGCCAGCGCGGCCCTCATTCCCGACGGCTGGCGGGTCGAAGGGCTCACCACCCGGAGCCGGAACCTCCTCCAGACGAAGCAGTATGTGCGTGCGCCCCTGGGCGTGAGCACCGACGTGACGAGCGTGGACTACGGCGACCTGCTCCTGGGGGCCAACGTGGTGGGCACGCTGAACACCACCGGCCTGGGCTTCGAGTCCGATGCGCTCAACTACCTGCATGCGAACGTGTCCCAGCACGTGGCGACCCGTCTGTCGGTGCAGGACGGCCTGCTGAAGCAGGAGGCGGTGGAGAATGGCACGCACACGACGCGGCGGTTCATGGACGCGGACAAGCGGCTGGTGGCCTACGAGGACGAGGCCGGCACCCGCTACACGTATGGCTATGACGCGCTCGGCCGGCTGCGCGCGGTCCTGATGCCGGGCGGGAAGGGGCACCGCGTCTTCTTCGACTCACATGGGCGCGTGTCGCGCGTGGTGCGGGACGACGTGGCCCAGGTGGCCTTCACCTACGAGCCCGGCACCGGCTTCCTGGCGTCGAAGAGCTTCCTGTCTCCCGCGGGGCAGCCGGTCCGCAGGGAGGACTTCACCTATGACTCCCAGGGGCGGCAGACGCACGTGCTCCACACCGAGGTCGCCACCAGCGCCACCCGCTCGTACCGCTTCTATTACGACGGCGCGACGCCCTCCTCGGGAGTCATCGCGGAGGACGCGGGCCTGCTGACGGCGGTGCAGGGCGAGGGGTTCCTCAAGCTCTTCATGTACCGGGTGGATGGCAAGCTGCTGCGCAAGACGCTGAAGCTGAAGGACTGGCGCGTGGTGGAGCAGGTGCTCACGTACCGGGAGGACGGGAGCGTGCGGCAGGAGGAGTCCTGGCTGCGCGAGGGCGATGGCACCCTGCTGTCGCACAACGTGCTGGCCAATGCGTCGGACGTGCATGGACGGACCGCCACCATCCACCTGGATGGGGCGCTGCTTGCGGACCTGCAATACAGCAGCGACGGCGAGCTGGGCGCCGCGCAGCTCGCCAGCGGGAGCTGGGTGACGTTCTCCCGTGACTCCCTCACCCGGGCCCCCGTGGGCTTCAGCCAGGCGGCCCCGGGCCTGATGACCGCCACCTCCTGGCGCTTCAACGCGCGGAGTCTCCTCGAGAGCGAGACGATGTCCGTGGGGACCGTGACGCTGGCGCGCACCCATGGCTATTCGGCGCAGCGCTTCCTCACGTCGTCGACGGACGCGCAGCACACGTATGCGTATGAATACGACGTGGAGGGGCTGCCGGGCCGTATCGAGGAGAATGGCGCGTCTCGCACCCTCACCCGGCAGGGCAACACGCTCACCGCGGGGAGCACCGTCTACACGTTCGATGACCTGGGCAGGACTGTCTCCATGGGAGACCTGTCGCTGGCCTACGGTCCCGACGGGCACCTGGCGCAGGCCACCCGGGGCACGGACACCTGGGAGTTCCTTTATGACGAGGTCGGCCAGCGCCTGCTGAAGCTGAAGGACGGAGTGCCGCTGGCGGCGTACCTCGAGGGCGGCAGCTGGCTGGATGACAGCGGGCTCACCCGGCCCTTCAAGGTGGGAGGCCAGCTGGTGGGCGTCACCCGGGGCAGCACCTTCACCCCGCTGGCCGCGGACCTGCGCGGCACCGTCCTCTCCGACGATGACGGCACGCCTCGCTTCGCCTCGCCCTACGGCACGCGCACCACCCGCCCTTCCTCCAGCGCCGCCATCGACTACGTGGAGAAGGGGTACGACGCGGACCTGGGGCTCATCCGCATGGGCGTGCGTGACTACGACGCCTCGCTGGGGCGCTTCACCACCCCGGACCCCTACTTCCTCGAGGCGCCCCAGAAGTGCGTGGACAGCCCCGTGGAGTGCAGCCTGTATGGCTACTCGCGCAGCGCGCCGACCCTGTATGCCGACCCCAGCGGGCGTGCAGCCGTGCTCATTCCCGTGGTGCTGTTCTTCCTCCTGGTCCCCATGACGGACCAGGAGGCCTTCGAGACCGCCGGGGAGATGCTCGCCTCCGCGGCGATGCCGATGGTGATGACGGGCTACTACGTCGGCAAGGCCGCGGCGGAGCTGGAGGAGCGCAAGTACACCCAGGCCGGCCTGTCACTCTTCGGCGCTGCGACTGTCGGCTTTGGGCCCGCCATCCTAAAGCGGCTCGGGATTGCGCGCGCGGCACGCGCGGCGGCGCGCGCAGAAGCGGCTGCCGCCAGCGAGGAGGTCAAGGACACCCTGGCCATCGTGAACGCCCAGCCCGGGGACGATGTCGTCGAGCGGAGCGTCAAGGCACTGGCGAAAGAACGGCCCGACAAAGTCGTCGAGATTGGTGACGTGGGGATTCTCGCCAACGAGCAGCGACTGACGGTTGTGGGCCACGGCGACAAGGCGGGCCTTGTTGGCGACATGACCGCCAAGGAGCTCGCCACCAAGCTGAAGGTCGGAGGCTACAAGGGCGGCACCGTCGAGCTGATTGCGTGCAACACCGGGTGTAACGGGTACGCACAGAAGCTCGCGAACGAGCTGGGTATCCCGGTGAGAGCGCCCATGGGCCGGACGAGCGTCACGGATGGACTCCCCGGCGTTCCCCAGGTGGTATCTCCCACCACGGGTAAGCTCATGGAGGCCAGCAAGGGGTGGGAGTACTTCTTCCCCGAGAAGCCATGGTGGAAGTTCTTCTGAAACTGAGTGCCCCACCCAGGCTGGTGGGCTACTGGAAGGGGACCGGCGAGGATGCGCGCTGGCCCCATCCCCGCGACCTGGTCGACCCCTCGTGGGAGAAGGAGCGAAGGCAGCAGATCGTCTCCTATCTCCAGCGCGGGGTCGTCATCCTGGAATGCCTGGGCTACTCCCACTGCCGGTTTCCCGGCGGCCCACCGGGAGCGCAGATGGGGTGCCGGGAGCTGTCGGATGGAGCCTGGTGCTGGCCAGAGGGGCTCGCCATCTACGTCCGGGACTATGACGTCCGGCTGCCGGATGAGTTCGTCGCCCACATGGCCGCCAATGGGTTCTGCGTGCCGGAGGGGCTCGACAGGGCGGAGTTGCTGGAGCTCGGCTACGACCCGCGCTTCTGGATTGAGTGGGCCCGGCGCGAGGTGCCTCCCTTCTGGAGCTGGAGGGGGCTGCGGCGCAGGCTGGGCAGGGCCCGGCGTCCCCGGTGAGGGGTGTTGTTCCGGGTGTTGCCCCCGCCCGGCGGCGGGGGCCACCTGCCTGAAATGAAACGCCCGGGCCTCCCTGAGGGAGACCCGGGCGTGGGCACCGCCCCGGCCGTGGGCCGGGGCAGTCGCCGAGGACTACTGGGAGTAGCCGAGCGTCAGGCCGAACACGTGCGCCTGGCCGTTGTACGTGCCGGGGATGCCCGGCGCGCTGCTGACGTTGTCAGCCAGCCTGACGAACTGGTAGGCCGCGTCGGCGCGCAGCGCGCCGAAGGCGTAGCCAACGCCGCCCGTGAAGGCGAGGCGGTCCGCGTCCGGCAGGTCCGGCGTCAGCGTGTCGTTGGGGCTCGGGGACGGGTCGATGACGAAGCCCGCGCGCACCGCCAGGGCCTCCGTCACGCCGTACTCGGCGCCCAGGTGGAAGTTCCACGTCGACTTCCACCGCTTGGGCAGCGGGTTGTTGAGCGCCGGGTTCTCCGGGAACTCAATCGCCAGCTGCTCGAAGCTGGACCAGTCCACCCAGTTGGCGTCGAACGCCAGCGTCAGCCGCTCCAGCGGGGTGAAGGCGATGCCCGCCGCCACCGACGCCGGCAGGGTGACGTCACCCTGGACGGTGGTGTCGAAGGTGCGCGTCTGGAACCCGTCCGGGATGTCCTGGAAGTCCGCGTCGCCCTTGAACGTGAGGTCCATGGAGCTGCGGAAGTGCACGCCCGCGGTGAGCAGCTTGGGCACCACCACGCCCTGGACGCCGGCGTTGAAGCCCACGCCCCAGGCGCCGCCGCCCAGGTGGACGTTGCCCTCGCTCGACACGAAGTCCAGGGCGCGCTTCAGCTCCAGCGTGCCACGGCCGATGTCGAGTCCGGCGCCCAGGCGGAGGCGCTCGTGCACCTGGTACGCCACCGTGGGGTTGATGTTGTAGACGGCCATCGCCGACTCACGGGCGCGGAAGCGGCCCGAGAAGTCGTCCACCCAGCGGCTCTTCGCGCCGAAGGGCGTGTAGATGCCCAGGCCCACGGCCAGCTTGTCCATGACGCGGTAGGTGGCGAACAGGTGCGGCGGCGGGGACAGCGTCGTCTTCTGGCCCTCCGTCGCCCCGCCCTCCCGGGTGAACTTCAGGGTGGGAAGGATGCCGGTGTCGCCCAACGTCACGTCCAGCCGCTTCACGCCCAGGATGTTGGCGGCGTTGGAGTAGATGGCGGACGAGTCCTCCAGCCACCCGGCGGCTGCGTTGCCCATCGCCGTGGAGCGGGCGCTCTGGGTGTTGATCTGGAAGCCCGCGGCCTGCGTGGTGCCGGCGGCAAGCAGCGCTACCAGAGAGAGTGTCTTCTTCATGGTTTTATGTCCTCTCACTGAGTCGCGTTACGGGAGGGTCGCGGAGCCGGTCTTCAGGAAGCCAGCGATCTGGCCCTGTGCCGTATCGCGGATGGACTTCAGGAAGGCACCCGTCCCGGTGCTCGGGTCCAGGCGCTGGTCGTTGACGGTGAGGAAGTTGTGCTTCGCCCCGAACGTCGTCAGCTGCGGGATTTCGGCCATGTACCACTGCACCGTGTTCGTGGCGCCGGGCCGGTTGGCGGCCGTGAGCAGGTTCGCCGTCACCGCGTTGGGGAGGACCTCGTCGTCCTTGATGTACTGGATGAACGCCGCGCGGCCGGCCGGCTGCGAGGGGGCGTTCAGCAGGAAGTAGCCGTAGTTGCGCGCGTCCGCCGGGTCCAGGATGGTCCTGGCCAGGGTGATGAACTCGTCGAACTGCGGCGTGCCCTCGGGACGCCCGGCGGTCGCCAGCTGCCCCTTGAAGGCCGCGGCCTGGCCAGCGAACGCAGGCGACGTCAGCAGCACGTCCACCAGGCTGCTGCCCGCGGTGTTGAGCGCCACGCGGCGCATGCGGGGGGAGACGGACGCGGACAGGGCACCCTGGAGGCTGCCGAGGCTCTGGCCCACGTAGTCCACCTGGGCCGTGTTGAGGGAGCCGACGCCGTACGCGTTGAGGCGACCGCGCAGGCCGTCACTGCCCAGCACGCGGGCGAACTGCGCGAAGTCCACCACGTGGTGGCGGAAGTTGTCGCGCGTGGCGAACAGGTTGGCGACGTTGATGAAGTTCCACCCGGAGATGCGGGCCGGCATGGGCAGCCCGTCCCCGCCGCTGGCGGCGCGGTTGAAGTCACCGCCCTCGCAGCTGCCCGTGCTCAGGCAGCGGCCCTGGCCCAGCGCCGCGCAGGTGAGGTCACCGTGCGCGACCTCAGGGTTCGCCGGGGTAGTCGGGCGCGGGTCGCACGCGGCGGCCGTCTCGGGAGCGATGCAGCGGCCGAAGGTGGCGCTGTTCACGTTCTGGTCGCAGGTGGAGCCGGCGGAGCACCCCTCGTTCGGGGTGTCGATGGGGTTGGCCGGGTCACTGGACGGGATGGGCGCCGCGGCGCTGATGCCCGCGCAGCTGGAGCGCTCACCGTGGAGCACGGTGTCGATGGCGGCCACCGCGAAGCCGTTGGCGTTCAGGGTGTTGGCGACGTTCATCACGTTGTCGCGGTTGCCCGTCAGGCCGTGGCCGAAGACCACCACGGGGAAGCCACCCTCGGGCGCCGGGCCCGCCGGCAGGAACAGCATGAACGGGAGGCGGTCGATGCGCACCGCGGCGCGGCCGAGCGTGCCCCGGTCGTCGGTGAGCACGTAGGGCGAGAGGTAGCCGCCGATGAACGCACGGTCCACCGCGCCGGTCTCCAGGCGGAGGTTGGCCATGGTGGTCTTGATGCGCGTCGTCTCGTCCGCCAGGAAGAACGGGTCGGCCGGAACGCTCGGCCCCACGGGAGGCGTGGGCGCGGCGTTCAGCTGCGTCAGCACCGAGCGGGTGCTCTGCGTGGTGAAGGCCCACGCCAGGTTCACGTCCTTGCGCTTGACGCCCTGGGTCTCCAGCGCGTCATACAGGCCCTTCATGCCCAGGCGCGCCGGCTCCAGTCTCTCGGCGAGGAAGGTCGGCACCGCGGCCACCGTGCTCTGCTTGTTGGCGTCCAGCAGCGGGGCGCTGCTGCGCAGCAGGGCCTGGGGCGCGGTGGGCGCCACGGTGCGGCCCTTGAGGTCCTTCATGCCGCGGAGGAGGACCACGGCGTACGTGGTGCCCTCGTCCAGCGGCGCCTCGGGGACGATCTGCAGCTGCTGCGGCGGGGCCTTCCCACTGCCGCCGGCTGCCTTGCTGGACATGCAGTTGAGGCAGACCTTGACCTGGGGCTGCGTCCCCTTGTCCAGGTTGGTCAGCTTGAGGAACAGCACCGTCTGGCCCAGCTTCACCGTGTTGGGGTCCAGCTCCGAGCCCAGGTCGATGGCGCCCATGGCGGCGCCGTTCTCCGAGATGATGGGCGCGGTGGTGGACCAGCCGTCCAGCGTGTTGAGGCCGGTGGCGAGGGCCACCTCCTGCCCGTTGGTGGGCGTAGGCTCGGGTACCGGCAGGTTCAGGCGCGCGGGGGTGGTGGCGGTGGCGGGGATGCGCACCAGGTCATTGGGGAAGGGGACGATGGGCGACGCGGCGCCCGGGTCGAACGTGGCCTCCGGGTGGTTCATCACCGTGAAGGTCCACAGCAGGAGGACGTTCTCGCGCGGCACGGAGTACTTCTCGACCGCCAGGTTGATGATGGGCGCGTAGCCGCGGCGCAGCTGCTCCAGGAGGAGCGCGGTGCGCGTCTGGTCCGCGATGCGCAGGGCGGGGTCCGTCTCGGTGGAGGGGATGATTTCGGTGGCCGCGCGGCAGTCGGGCGCCGTCAGGTCCTCGCAGGTGACGAGCGCGTCCGGCGAGCTGGCGAAGGCCCACGTGGCCGAGGGGATGACCTTGCCACCCGCCTTCGCCTGGATGCCGCCCTCACCGCCGAGGATGACCACCGCGAAGCGGCCACCCTTGGGCCAGCCCGTGGGGGCGATGACGTTGATGCGGTCGGTGTCCTCGTTGTACCCGATGACGACGTCACGCGGCACCGGCCGCGACAGCGGCGTGCCCTCGTACAGGTCGATGATCTTGACCGAGTCCGTGTCCACGCTCAGCGGGTCCAGGTCCTTCACCGTCGTGCTGGCGCTGATGGACGCGGGGAAGCCGTTCAGCGTGTTCACGAAGTCGCGCGTGAACTCCTGCTCCGCGGCCGGAGCCGCCGGGTTCACCGGCGCGTTGACCAGTCCCGTGGCGGAGTTGAGCGCCAGGTCGTTGGGCGACGGGACGACAGCCGGCGAGCCAGAAGGGTCGAACTCCGCGACAACTACGGGACTGGTGGGCGCTGCGTCCTTGGCGATTTCCGGATCACACGCAGCCGCACCCAGGGCAAGAGCCCCCAGGAACAACACCTTTTTCATGGGTAACACCCCTCCGCGTCCAAAGTTGGACTGCTGGAAACGATTCCGTGGCGTAGCACGTCCCTTGGTTGGCCGGAAGACAAGCGGCTTGACGCGTCGTGTTAGTCGTGACTTGCGGGCGAGCGGGACGGACTGGGCGTCTCAGGCGCTGCGCGGCACGCATGCGGCGGGTACGTTGCGGGCATGAACCGACTGTTGAGTGTGCTGGTGGTGACCGCGGCCGTGGTGGCTCACGCGGAGGATGCCGGGGGGTTGACGTGGACGGCCCCGGCGGAGTGGACGGCGCAGGGGGAGCGGCCGATGCGTGCCGCCACCTACAAGATTCCGGCGGCGAAGGGCGACGCCGAGGCCGGCGAGCTGGCCGTCTTCTACTTCGGCCAGGGCCAGGGCGGCGCGGTGGACGCCAACGTGAAGCGCTGGGTGGGCCAGTTCCAGATGGCGGACGGCAAGCCGGTGGACAAGGCGGCGAAGACGAAGGCGGAGAAGCTCAACGGCATGCCCGTCACCACGGTGGACGTGAAGGGCACGTACGCGGGCGGCGGGCCGATGATGGGCCCCTCCGCGCCGAAGCCGGGCTACCGGCTGCTGGGCGCAATCGTGGAAGGGCCCGAGGGCGCCGTCTTCTTCAAGCTGACCGCGCCCGAGAAGACGGCCGCCGCCGCGGAGAAGCCCTTCCGCAAGCTGCTGGAGTCGGTGAAGAAGAAGTAGGCCGCGCGGGCTACTTCTTCCCCTTCGCGGGCTTCACGGCGCTCTTGGGCGTGGTGGAGTCCGCGAGCGCGCGCTTCACCACGGCCGTGTTGCGCTGCTTGGGCAGGTCCGGCATCAGCAGCACCTCGATGCGCCGGTTGCGTGCGCGGCCCTGCGGGGTGGCATTGCCGGCCACCGGGCGCATCTCGCCGTAGCCCGCCGCGACGAGCCGGCGCGCGGGCACGCCGCCCTTGTCCTGGAGGAAGCGCACCACGTTGACGGCGCGCGCCACCGACAGCTCCCAGTTGGTGGGGAAGGTGCCCTGCAGCTTCTGCGACGGCGGCGAGTCGTCCGTGTGGCCGGACACCTGGATGAACTTGTCCTCCACCTTGGCCAGCACGCCGCCCAGCCGCGTCAGCACCTCCTGGCCCCGGGCGCTGATGCTGGCGTCGCCGGAGTCGAAGAGCACCTTGTCCACCAGGTCCACCTGGATGCGCCCCTCGTTCTGGGACAGGCGGATGGCGCCGTTGGCGATTTCCGCCTTCATCTTGTCCTGAAGGTCGTCGTAGGTGGCCTTCAGCTTGGCCAGCTCCGCCTCCTGCTCCTGCACCGTCTGGCTGAGCTGCTCCTTCTCGGTGCTGAGCTGCTCCTTCTCGGTGGTCAGTTTCGCGCGCTCGGCTTCCGCGGCCGTCAGCTTCTCCTCCATCAGCTTCCGCGCGGCCTCGGCGTCGCGGGCGCGGCTCGCGGCCTCGTCGGCGGCCTGACGCGACTGCTCGGCCAGGGCCTGGGCCTGCTGCGAGCTCCGGTGCGCGAGGAACAGCACGCCGCCCGACAGCAGCACCACCAGCGCCGTCACCAGCCAGGGCACCCAGGCCCGCCCCTGCTCCTGCCGCCCGTGCTCCCGAGGGGACTCCGTCATGTCGTGACCTCCAACGCGGCGCCGGGGGGCGCCCACGTCTGGAAAGTTGAGGATGTACGCCGGGTCACCGTAGCGACAGCGCCCGGGTGCGCCTCAAGGCGCCCCGGGTGCGTGCAGGTATCTGGAGGTTCAACGTTGCAGCGACGTCAGAACGGGAACCAGGAGGGACGCACGCTGCGTGGGTCGCTCAGCGCATGGGAGAGTTGCGAGCCCAGGTCGCCGAAGGCCTTGTCGTCCAGCCACATGGCTTCAATCTTCTGCTTCCCGAGCTTCACCTCGTGGCGCTTGCCATTGGCGGCGGTGGCCACCACGGTGTCGCCGCCGTTGTACGTGACGCGGAACTGCTCGCCCCAGATCTGCACCGGCTCGTCGAACTTCATGTTCGCGGGCACCTGGGTGGTGAGGTTGGTGCCGCGCGAGCCGGGCACCTTGAGGTCGTCCATCAGCTCGCGCAGGAAGTCCCGCGTCACCTCGCGCGTCTGCTTGTCGAGCGTGGGGTCCACCTTCGCGTCGTAGCCGAAGCCGAGCATGCTGTTGCCCTGCTTGGGGTTGGTGAGGTCCCACGTGGGCACGCTGAGCATGAACTGGTTGGCGCCCGGCTGGGTGCGGTCCCTCCAGTCCTGCGCGTTGGTGGCGTTCTGCTTCAGCATCGCCACGCCGTTGAAGGCGTTCCACACCACGTCGTCCGTGTCGAGCTGGCCGGTGGGCAGCGGCTTCGCGGTGCCCTGGCCATTCACGGGGTGCGCGTTGCCGCGCGAGTAGAGCGACGCGCCAATCTGCGGCAGGTCGTTCTTGTTGTAGCCCATGGGCAGGTTGTCGAGCGTGCCGCCGTCCACGAGGTGGAGGTTGCGGCCGGTGGTGGGGTCCACCACCTGCACGGGCTCGAAGACGCCCGGAATGGCCATGGAGGCGCGCATGGCGAGCGCCACCGGGGTGTCCGGCGTCGTCTCCTGGCTGAAGACGAAGATGCGGTCCTTCGCGCTCTTGAAGCCGTCCTTGCCCACGGCGCTGTCGTACGCCTTGGCGGCCACCAGCTGCAGCGGCACCTTGAGGTCCGCGAAGGTGACGGGCCGGTCCGTGATTCCGGTCAGCTCGCGCAGCTTCTGGTCGAAGAGGTCATACGCGGCCTGCCCGTCGAGGAGGCCGCCGTCCTTCATGTCCAGGTCCAGGTCGTAGAGCTTGCCCAGGCGCGGGTCCTTCGCCACGTCCTCCAGCTGCTTCGGCGTGCAGCCCGTGGCGGCGAAGGCCGCGGCGATGGAGCCCGCCGAGGTGCCCGTCAGGCTCACCGGCACCACGCCCAGCTGCTGCATCTCGCCAATCATCGCGGCGTAGCGCTTGCCCTTGCCGCCGCCGCCCTCGAGGCTCAGGTGGACGCCGATGGGCTCTCCGCCCTTCACCGGCATGCCGGCGTCCTCGCGGGCCTTGGCCACGGAGGCGGTGTACTGCGCGGCCTTCTTCGCGTCGCCGCCGGTGAGGAAGTCCAGGGGCGCGGGCGGCTTCGTCACCGGGGTGCCGGTGGGGAAGCGGCTGGCGTGGACCTGGCCGTTGGGGAGCTCCTTGGCGAGGAACTGCGGATCCAGCCACAGCGAGCCCGGGCGGGGCGCGTTGGCGCGGGTGTAGCCCGTCGTCTTCGTCAGCTCGGCCTCGGCCTTGCCGAGCGCCGCCTTTACCTCCGCGTGGCGCGGGTGCGAGGGCGGCAGCAGGTCCAGCTCCAGCGCCAGCGAGCGCACCTTGCCCAGCGTGTCGCGGAAGCCCTGCGTCTGGGCGATGAGCTGCTTGCCCTGCGTGTCGTCGATTTTCGGCGGGAGGACGCGCTCCAGGACCTTGCGCAGGTCGTTGAGGTCTACGTCCAGCAGCTTGTCGAAGGGAATCTGGAGCGGCTTGCCGGTGAGGGTGATGCCCTCCCACGGCTTGCCCCCGGTGCCGGCCAGCTTCGGCAGGCCCAGGCGGCCCAGGTCGGGCAGGCGCGCCTCGAAGCCGTCGACGAGCTGATCCGCCTTGCGGGCGACGTTCTGGAGGCCCTGGCCCAGGCGGGCGAGGACGTTGGTCTTCTCCGCCTTGGGGGCGGGGACCTCGGGAGCGCGACGGGGAGCGACCGGGATGGGAGACGAGGTGTTCTTGACGCTCATGGGCGGGGGGCTCCGCGGATCAACCGGGGGGAAAGTCGATTGTAGCGGGATTATCGCGCGCACCATGTCGCAGGTTGTGTGTCCTGCTGTCGCGGCGCGCGCTTGGGCCGGCAAGCCCCTTGCTAGGGATGATCCACGGAGGCGCCCGGCGCCTTCGTTTCAGGAGGCAAGCCGTGACGACGTGCCGCAGTCCCCAGCTCCAGTCCTTCGTAGCCCGCGCGGTGACGCTGTTCCCCGAGGACACCGTCCTCGCCGCACTCCAGGTGATGCACCGCCATGGAGTGCACGTGCTCCCAGTGGTGGATGGCCAGGATGGGGAGCTGCTGGGAGAGGTGACGGAGGGCGAATTGCAGCGCCTGTTCGCGTGCGCCCCCCTGGCCCGGCTGGCTGAAATTCTGACCGCGAAGGCCCTGACGGGCACGGAAGAAACGACGGGAGTTCCGTACGAGGCGCTCATCCCCGAGTCCGCGCGGCCCTGGCTTCACTGAACCTGGGTGCAGCGCCGCGAGCAGGAAGCGGCGTGCGCGTCGGGCAACGGTATGGTGCACGAGGGCCGCCCCGTGGGGACAGTCAGTGGTTGGCTCCGTGGCGTGCACGGGGGGCTCGCGCATGGGACAGCCCGTCGACGGGACGTAACACTGTGGCTGGTACGCGCCGGATAAGGAAAAGCGCTTCGAGCGTCCGCCCAGTGGATCCGCGCATGGGGACGACGTGTGGAGCTTCGAGGGCTACCCGGGCTCGGATTCGGAGCCCTTCTTCGAGTTGAAGCTGCTGCGCGAGTTCTACGTAAAGGCCCGCACGGACTACACGGGGCGCGTAACGGTGCCGGTGCTGTGGGACAGGCAGTTGGAGACCATCGTCAACAACGAGTCGCGCGAGCTGCTGCCCATGCTGGACACGGAGTTCGACGCGTACGGCGACGCGTCCATGCAGCTCACGCCCCCGCACCTACGCCCGCAGGTGGACGCGACGCTGGACGCCATCTACCCGTCCATCAACAACGGCGTGTATCGCGCGGGCTTCGCGAGCAGCCAGCCGTCGTACGCGGTCGGGATGGTATCCGCTTGGGCTCGCCGCTGGTTGACATCATCGGGGCGAGGACCGTGCTGGGGAGGACCTGCGGTGACGACCTCATTTTGAACCCACCAGGGCAGCGAGTTCTCTCGTGTATTGATGGTCAGGTCCGAGATGGGTAAGGAAGACTTGGTAGGCGTGCTCAAGGAGTTCGTACGCGCGGCTGTCCTCCTCGCCCAATTGTCGCAGGAGCAGTGCAAGGTTCATTTCCGTAACCGCTGTCGAGGGATGTTCGGAGGTACCGTAGAGTCGGGCTTCAATGCGCAGCACGCGCTCCAGGCGTTCCCGTGCACCCGCCAAGTCTCCCTGGGCGTGCAGCACCCCCGCCAGTGCGTGCAGGGACGCAGCTACGTCGGAGTGCTCCTCGGTGCTGTAGAGTCGGGCTTCAATGCGCAGCACGCGCTCCAGGCGTTCCCGCGCGCCCGCCAGGTCTCCCTGGGCGTGCAGCACCCCTGCCAGTTCGTGCAGGGACGCAGCCACCTGGGGGTGCTCCTCGGTGCCATAGAGTCGGGCCAGGATGCGCAGTACGCGCTCCAGGCGCTCCCGCGCGCCCGCCAGGTCTCCCTGGGCGTGCAGCACCCCCGCCAGCGCGTGCAGGGACGCAGCTACGTTGGGATGCTCCTCGGTGCCATACACTCGGGCTTCAATGCGCAGCGCGCGCTCCAGGCGTTCCCGCGCGCCCGCCAAGTCTCCCTGGGCGTGCAGCACCCCCGCCAGCGCGTGCAGGGACGCGGCCACCTGGGGGTGCTCCTCGGTGCCATAGAGTCGGGCCAGGATGCGCAGCGCGCGCTCCAGGTGTTCCCGCGCGCCCGCCAAGTCTCCCTGGGCTCGTAGCACGCCCGCCAGCGCGTGCAGGGACGCGGCCACATTGGGGTGCTCCTCGGTGCCATAGAGTCGGGCCAGGATGCGCAGCACGCGCTCCAGGCGTTCCCGCGCGCCCGTCAGGTCTCCCTGGGCGTGCAGCACCCCCGCCAGCGCGTGCAGGGACGCGGCTACGTCGGGGTGCTCCTCGGTGCCATAGAGTCGGGCCAGGATGCGCAGCACGTGCTCCAGGCGTTCCCGTGCGCCCGCCAAGTCTCCCTGGGCCTGCAGTACCCCGGCCAGCGCGTGCAGGGACGCGGCCACGTCGGAGTGCTCCTCAGTGCCATGGAGTCGGGCCTTGATGCGCAGCGCGCGCTCCAGGCGTTCCCTCGCGCCCGCCAGGTCTCCCTGGACTTGCAGCACCACCGCCAGTGCGTGCAGGGACGCGGCTACGTCGGGGTGCTCCTCGGTGCCATAGAGTCGGGCCAGGATGCGCAGCGTGCGCTCCAGGCGTTCCCGTGCGCCCGCTAGGTCTCCCTGGGCTTTCAGCACGCCTGCCAGCGCGTGTAGGGACGCAGCTACGTCGGGGTGCTCTTCGCCTGTCAGGCTCACTGCCAGCGCTAATGACTTCGTCAATACTTCTGCTGCCTCCGCCACGCGGCCTTTCCACATGAAAAGGCCTCCCAGTTGATCGAGTACGAAAGACTTGTCCGTATCATCAACCAGACCGACGGCTTCCTTGAGCCTCTCCTCCGCATTCTTGCGCACCTCACCACAACGCATCTGGAGTTGGACTTCGAACGCAAGTGCATTTCCTCGAATAGCGCCGCTGACACCGGCAGCCAGGGCTCGTTCCACCCAGCCCAGTGCCTCGCGATATCTGCCAGCACCACGTAGAGCCAACAGAACCTGTTGTGCAGGTGCCCATGCGTCGTTGCCTACGCTCGCGGAGCACAAATGCCGTGCCGCACTGGCGGCAAGTCCAAGGGCCGTTTCCTGCCCCTTCCACTGCCGCTTGAACCACTCCCCGAGCCGACGGTGGGCATCAAGGCAGTCCCGTCCCTCCAGCCGCCTCACAGCCTCCACGACCGTCCGATGGGGTGCCCATCGTGGCTCCCCCCCATAAGGAGGCTCGAAGGCGCTCAGCAGACCCGCCAGAGCAAGTTGCTTGCTGCTGCCCTCCTGGTCCTCTAGTGCCTTTACAGCTCCCCAGGGCGCAGGTTCTTCCAGTACGCCGCAGCGGCGGAGGTGCGCCTTGGCTTCTCCTCCTACCGCGTCGAGCAACCATGGGAGCACCAGATCTGCGCTCAGCTTCACGTTTCGCGAGGGGAGTATCGACTCGATCAGGTCCTTTGTGACGAGCCCTGCATACGCCAAGCCAGGGGCTGCGAGACCTGCCTTGTCCACCTTCTCCCGTACGAACCCATCTAGCCATTCGAGACTCCGTGGGTGTCCATCCACTCGCTCCGCGAGCCAGGCGATATCGTCCGCGAGAAGTCCACTGAATGCAGGCCACCAGGGAATCAGGCGCACGAGGTCTATCTCCCGCATGACCGGCAGCGGGTAGCACGCCGATTGCGGTGTCTCCTCTGGCACGTAGCGCGTCGAGGCCAGCAGCGCGAAGCGCTCCTCTCTCTCGGAAGCATCGAGCAGGGCCTTCCAGAACTCCTTGAGCGCTGGGTGCTTCCACACGCCCAGTTCACCCTGGCTCAGTGGCTGCTGAAGACTCTCGGCATCGTCAAGATAGACGAGCAACCCGCCTCTCTGCCGCCCCAACCACACGAGCGCGGCCACCAGGGCCGCGCCCGTGAGTCCATCACGTTGAAGGTTCGCCAGGACCTCGTTCCAGGCAGCCCCTTCGCCAAATTGCTGCACCTGCTCCCACAGGGTCGTGACCGGTTCGCTACGCTCACCCGCGAAGCGGCCATCGAGCACGACCGCATGCGCCGGTAACGGTCGGCCTCCTGCATCTCTGCTCCCCAGTGCACGCGCCAGGATTGGGACCAGCTCGGCACACAGCGCCGTCTTGCCGAGGCCACCCAGGCCGTGGACTATCAAGGCCCTCTGGCCATCCTGGCGGAATCGGCGGATGAGCTCGGCACGCACCGTCCTCCTGCCCACGAAGCCGAACTTCAACCGCTCGACGCCTCCAGGCCTGCTGGACCGACTTTCATCACCCGGTGAGGGCTCCATCCGGTCGAGCCGCTCATGCAGGCGCTTGCGCTCACTACGGCCGAGGTCGGAGCCAACCTTCGTCGCGGGAAGTGCCGTGGGCACGTCCTCTCCCCGGTGGTAGAGCACGACCTGCGCCCAGCCGAGCGGATAGGCATGCGTGGCGTCCGCACCATGGCGCAGTGGCTGGCGACAGTGCTGCCGCACCTCTCGCACCGCTTCGCGCGCGGATCGACCGCGAACCAGCGCGGCATAGAAGACCTCTTCGGCACGCGTGCATTGGGCATCGCCGACAGGCCCCAACCATGCGACCACCTGATGAATCCCCTCGCGGTGCAGTTCGGCTGCGGACGAGGACGCGGGGTCCAACTGGACCACCGCCGGGTCCACCATTCGGTGGTCGCCGGAAGCCGGGGCGGAGCGCTCGATGGATGCGCTGTAGCAGGACGCGAGGAACGCAAGCCGTGGCAGGCGGTGGATGCCACTCCTCAGGCGTGCGACAAGGTCGCGGACGGGGAGCGGTGCAGTGCACGCGGCATCGTCCTCGAAGAACAGCGTTCCCGGGTCGCCGTGTCCCGTGAAGTGCAGGGCCACGGGCTCATGGGCCTTCAGCGCATCAATGAGCGTCTCCGCAGTACCCGTATCGGTGATGAGCAGCCGGCGCTCCTCCTTACCCATGGCCCGCCAGAGGCGATAGCACTCGTGCTCGTAGTCGAGCCGGACAGCGTTGACGGGCGCGGCGACCGTGGCGACGACGGTGAGCTCCCGGTCGGGAGGCTCCAGCCCTTCGGTCTTTTCAACGACTGCCTCGCGAGCGATGTCGAGCGCACTGCGCTCCACGGGAAATTCACCATTGAGGCGCAACAGCTCCCATGGAAGGGCGAGGAGCCGGTCTGCTCTTCGCCGCGCGTCGTCGCTGTGGTCTTCCGCGTGGACCCGTAGCTGCAGCAGCGGAGGAGCGCCGCCCGTGGAAGCGTTGAGTGTGGCCTGGAGCCGCGCCCGTGACTGAACCGAGAGCAGTGCCTCTGCGAGCGCCTCACCGACCCGCACCGAGAGCGCACGCAGCTCCGTCTCGATGGCCTTTGCCTCCGGCCTGATGTTCCCACGAGCATCGGTAGGTAGCGCTGTGTCCGCGAGCACACGGAGGCGGTTCAGGTCGCGCGCGAGGTTGGGGTCTGCCAGCGGGTCGCTGGGGGTCCAGTCCGCACAGCCCTCCGTCGAGGCTCTCAGCCCATGGTCGGTGTAAAGGTTGATTTCGAAGCGTGACGATCCGAGCGGCACACGCACAGCGGCGAGCTCACTGAGAAGCCGAGGGAGCGCGTCATGGTCTTTGATCAGGATGGGCCTGAAGTTGATTCTGGCCAGCAGCTCCCGGGCATTACGCTCAATCCCGCCGTCCTGGTAGCGGTACTTGAGGACGGCATCCCAGTCGGATTGGGTGAGCAGGGCACTCCAGACGTGAAGGCTCCGGGCGGCATCGTCCGGGAGCGCGGCAATCCAGTTGAGGATGCGCGGGTCCTGTAGCGAGCAACCGGTGAAGAGCAAGGGGCGCTGGCGGAGGAGCACGTAGAGCTGCTTCTCCAGGAAGGGGTAGCGCTGACCGAACTCGGTATAGGCCTGTCCGGAGAGGACAACCCTCTCCCAGTCGTCATACGAGCCGTGGATTTTCAGGATGCGGAGAGCACCCTCGCCGGTGATGGGGGCATTGTCTTCCAGCGGCTGGAGCACATGGCTGATGCCCAGCTCGTTGAAGGTATGTTCGATAAGCGGGTCGTAGTTCGTTGTGACGATGGCGTGGAAATCGCCGGCTCCCGCGAGGCGTGCCAGCGCTCGGTGCGATGCCGTGGGTCGACGGGGCTGACCTAAAGACTTCTGGAGCAACTCCCCCAAAGTCGCTTGCCCTTCAGCTGCGAGAAAGGCGTCCGCGACTTTGAAGAATGGAAGCGACGTGTCGATGGAGTCAGAATCGAGGGCGACCTTCTTCATCGCCTCGACGAGCTTCCAGGTAGACGGGTAACCCGCCGCGACTGACAGGCCGGCTCCGACCCAGAGAACCGGCTTCCGCTCAAGCAGCTTTGCGAGCGTGTCGGGCTTGGGTTCAATGGGCTTGAATCCACTGGTCCGGTCTGCCGACATGAGGTGCCCCCGTGTGCGTGTCGAAGAATACCACCGTCCATGTTCTTCGTGCGCGCTGATGGATGAGGCAAAACCGACTCTGGCACGCGAAATCATCAAGGCTGCATCGGCATGAGATACTGCTCGCTCGATTCGTGGTGTTGCCTATTGGGCTTGTTCGCTGCGAGAGCTGGAAACGTCCATGTTCATGCGTCCTCTCCATCCTCCTTTGCGGCTCCTTTCGTTGATTGCCTTGCTGCTGGCGTGCGCATCTTCACCCCCTGCGCCGAGCGTCGAGGCACGCGCGGACGTCGCCGCCACGTGTGGCAGCCCGGACGCGGACCAGTGCATCACCCTCGGCTGTGACGAGGGCTGGTGTGCCTTCTTCCGCTGTGAGGACATCTCGCCCCAAGTGGAGCCGGCGCTCATGCCCGCCGCCCGGCCTCCGCTGCGTAGGGGCTGGGGCGCCCGCCTGGGTATCCGTGGCAGCGCCCGACCGGTGATGACGTTCCAGTGGTACCCGAACGTCCAGGTGCGCCCTGTCTTGCAGCTTCCGGCGGGCCGGTACGTCAGGCACCACGTCTTTCCCCAGGCACCCGACCTCGCGCTCTACTTCCAGCGCGCTGGCATCAAGCTTCACGACTTCACGTTGGTCATCCCAGAGCACGTCCACAGGTACATCCATGGTGGCGGCCCTCGTGGCGGTCGCTGGAACGACGCCTGGGCGCAGTTCATCCAGGCCAACCCCAATCCTCCGCCACCCGAGGTCATCTACCGTCATGCCGGCGAGCTCATCTTCCGCTTTGAGCTGACCGGGAAAGTCGTGCCCTACTACCGCCGTTGAGGGCAGCCACGCGAGGAGGCAGGGCGCTTGAAGTTCTACCGGGTCGAAGAGGACAGGGCGGCGGGCTACACGGGGAACCTGCGAGCCGTCCCCCGGTGGGGGTTTCCGGGCGTCACCGCCTGCGTCGTCTGTGGCGTTGGAGGTGGCCAGGCGGGCCTCCAGTACCCCTGTGTCGACCTGTCGGGCCTCCCCAAGCGGAAGGAGCTTGAAAACCCGGGCCGGCAGGTCAGCTTCGAGGAGTTCAGCCGGCTCCGGGAGTTGGTACGCCCGTTCGTTCCTGCCTGGGCCCGCCTGGAGCCCGGAGCCGACCTGGGGCCACTGACGGGCACGGCCACCGGAAACTTCGGCCAGCTCTTCATGCAGAACCCGTGGTCGCTCTACCTCCGCCGCGAGGCGCTGGAGCGACTTCAAGGCTCGGACGTGCAAGGTCTATCCGGTTGCCCCATCGATGTGCGGTTTCGTGGGAAGAACCCGCCTGAGCTGCTCGCGATGCAGCTCGAGCTGCACGGACGCTTTCATCCGGACTGCTTGCCGCCGGACCGGGCTCCTCCGTGCTCCAGGTGCGGAAACGCCCGTCACGCAATGCCGGAGCCCCCCATCCTCGATGCCGCGGCTCTGCCAGCGCACACAGACCTGTTCCGGCTCTCCGACTGGCCGACGATGATTGTCGCAAGCGAGCGCATGGTGGACTCCACGCGGAAGCTCGCGCTGGATGGCGTCGGCTTCCGCGAGCTGGCCGTGCGCTGAAGCTCGGTGCCCAGTGTCGACCGACGCCCTCTCCGCGCGGCCCTGGCCCCACTGAACCCGGGCGGCACGGTTCGGATGAACGGGGACGCGCCCCCCTCAGCCCCCGTACGGCGCGGCGAACTCCGCCCACCGGTTGTTGGGCTGCAGGCCCGTGCCGGGGTTCTCACTCCGGTTGGCGGCGGTGCGCAGCTCGCGTGCTGACGCGGCCAGGGTTTCGATGGAGCGCACCCGCGCGTTGATATCCGCGTCCTCCGCGCCCTCCAGCCGCGCAATCCACGTCCGCATGAAGCGGACCGCGTAGAGTACCTCCGTGCGGTCGAAGACTTCGCCCGTCTGCCGCAGGTCCTCCTCGACCAGGTAGATGAACATGCGGGCGAAGTTGGCGAACATCCGGTCGTGGACCGGACGCCTGCGGTCACCCGTGGGCGGCGGGCTGAAGTTGTCGCGCAGCTGCTTGAAGCTGAAGGTCCGCACGCTGGCCAGCTTCCCCGTTCCGGCCCGGAAGCCGGGCGCCTCCATCCACCCCTGCGCCGCGGACTTCTCCACCGCCATCTTCGCGACGATGAAGGCGTGGTGGACGTCGTAGGAGGGCAGCAGCACCGACTCCAGGTAGTCCCCGATGAAGGTGGCGAAGCTGTCGCCCTCGTAGAGGAGCGCCGGGTCCCTCAGGAACGACATCACGAACCACGTCTGCTGGAAGACCTGGCTCTGCTTGATTCGGGCCTCCGTGTACGACGGCGTGTCGTGGATGGTCTGGTCGATGATGGGCGGCAGCAGCGTGCACGGGTGGTTGGTGGTGTTGCAGGCCGTCTGCGCGGGGCGCGCCAGCGGTTGGATTCGCAGATGGTCGCCCGTCTCCCAGATGGGGTTGCGGGCGATGACCTTCGCCAGGTGGTCGGGGATGCGGGGCGTCCCGCCGCCCGCGCCCACGTCCGCGAGGAAGTCCGGGTAGCGGTGCGTGCCCTGCCGCAGCATGTGCTGGAACACCTGGAGCGAGCGGTACTTCAGCCGCATCCACTCGCACGCCTGCGGGAAGTCCTCCAGCCGCGCACCGCCCAGGTCCGGATTGCACTCCGTCATGTCGTGCGCGGCGTCGTAGTAGCCCCACAGGTTCAAGTCGGTGGGGTTGGACAGGTAGGCATCCACCCGCTGGTACCACTCGGCGCGGGCGGCGGCGCGCGGGCTCGACGCCAGGTCCGGGAACCACTCGAAGACGGAGCGGTGCTCGTTGCCGTGGAAGCCGTCCTCGGCGAGGTGGTCGAAGGGCAGCCCCATCCGGAGGTGCCGCAGGTCGATGGCGTGCAGCTCGTCATAGGCCTGGCGCGCCTTCGCCAGCGAGTCGATGCGCCCGGTGGCCCACAGCAGCCTCCGCTCGTTGACGAGGTGGTCCATGAAGGCCTCGTCCCGCTCGCTCTGCGCCGTCGAGTCATGGACGGGCAGGCCCGGAGTCCGCGTGGGGAAGGGCTCGTAGGCGGGCTGGAGCGGCCGGAAGCGCGCCGGGTGGAGCAGGCGGGTCATCCCATGCCGCTGGCGCAGCACGCGGACCAGTTCGACGATGGCGTTGGCCCGGTCCTCGTCCACGTGCGTGCGTGCCCGGCGGCGGAGGTCCGCGTCCGTGTATCCCACGCGCGCCAGCTCGATTCCGTCCGGGCTGTGGCAGCCGGCACACGCGCCCCGGGTGCCCTCGTGGCGCCAGGCCGTGAGCCCCGCCGAATAACGGGCCGCCAGCTGCTCCTCGGTCAGCGCGTTGGCCGGCACGTAGGGCGCGCCGCACCGGGCGTCCGTACCGGGCGGCTCGGGGCAGAGCAGCGACTCCGGATACGCGACGGCTTCGGGCACCGGCTCCCCCGAGGGCGGCGGGGGCAGGGGGATTTCCGGCTCGTCCTGGGGTGGGGCCGCGGGAGGGCTGTCCTCGCTACAGGCCAGCAGGGACACCATCGTCCCCAGCGCGAGGAGCCACCTTGCTGCCTCGCTTCGGGAGGGACCGCGAGCGTGGCTGTCTTTGACGGAGCGCATGAGCCCATTTCACCACGCGCGGGGGGCCGCCGTCCGCTTTCGGGGGGACTGGCACCCCGGTCGGAGCCCCACGCTCAGGTGAGGCGCACTACGCCGCCGGCGCCACGCCCGCCACGCGCCGCACCGCCGCGGCGATTTCCTCCGGCACCTCTTCCTGGAGGAAGTGCCCGGCCTGCGTCGCGGTGACGCGGGCGTGTGGCAGCGCCTCACTGTGCCGCTTCAGCGCGCGGCCCAGAATCGGGTCCTTCAGTCCCCAGACCAGCTCCGCGGGCCCGCGGAAGGCGCGGAACCACGCATCGCCTTGCGCCAGCTCCGCCACGGTGGGGTGGTCCTCCCGGTTGGGCACCATGCGCGCCAGCGCCAGCGGCGCGGCCCGGTCCACCACGTTCCGCAGCGGCCAGGCATACGCCTTCGCCACCTCACCGGAGATGGAGCGCGCGTCTCCCTGCGTGCGGCCCAGCATCGGCACCGGGAAGTTGAAGAGGCGGAAGGCCACGTCGCTCACGCCCGGCAGGTGCGAGAAGCGATGGAAGGCCGTGGTCCGGAACGCGCGCGGCGTCAGCACCGACGTGTTCATCACCACCAGCCCCGTCACCCGCCCTCCCGAGCGCGCCGCCATCCATGCGCCAATCGGCCCGCCCCAGTCCTGGATGACGAGCACCACGTCGCGCAAGTCCAGCCGCTCCACCAGGTCCAGCACCGCCTGCCCGTGGTTGTGCAGCGAGTGCCCCGCCAGCGCGCGCGGCTTGTCGCTCAGCCCCAGGCCGATGAGGTCCGGGGCGACGAGCCGCAGGCCGCTGCCCTGCAGCCCCGCCATCACCTTGCGCCACAGGAAGGACCACGTCGGGTTGCCGTGCAGCAGCAGCACCGGCCGGCCCTCGCCATGGTCCAGGAAGTGCATTCTTCGAGGCTCGGAGCCGAAGCGCACCGGGGCGAAATGGGAGCGGAAGGGGAGCAGGCGCGCGAGGAAGTCGGGGAGTGCGCTCATGATGGATGGTGGACGTATCACCGCACTGGAATCTCCTCCACCCAACACCCCTCCCGAGTGACTGGCGGCTGGCTGACGGGTCGCACCCGGGGGCGGGCTGCAATCCCTGAAGAAGTCCACAGCCTCTAACGGGTGGCCCCCGGGCCTGCTGGCATTCAATTCTTGGGGGACGGAGGAGGCGTGGCATGAAGGCAGTCGCAATCATCCTCGCTGCGGGAGAGGCCCGGCGGATGGCCCATCCCAAGGCGCTCATCGAGCACGAGGGAGGAAAGAGCTTCCTCCAATCACTGGCATCTACATTCGGAAAGGCGGGTTGCTCCGTCATAGGAGTCGTGGGGAAGGACTCGGAAGCCGTGCGTGAGCAGCATCCGGGCCTGGAGTTGGTGGAGGCGGAGCGGTGGCAGGAAGGGCCACTGGCCTCGGTGAAGGCGGGGCTCGACGCCGCGCTGGAGTCCGGGGCGGAGGTGGTGCTGCTTCAACCCGTGGACATGCCCGCGCTGCGCGCGTCCACCCTCAAGTCGCTCCTCAAGATGATGAGCGAGGGGGACGAGTTCCTGCGTCCGGAGTTCGAGGGGGCGCCTGGCTGGCCGCTGGTGCTCTCGAGGGGCGCGGCGGAGCGGCTGCGGGCCTCGGAGGGTCTGCTGCTGGAGCCCGCGCTGGCGGTCCTGAAGCTGCGGCGCGCTCCGGTGAAGGACCCTGGCGTGGTGGTGAACATCAACACGCCGGAGACGTACGAGCGGCTCTTCGGAATGGCGCCCCGGCTGGCGCCTCCGCCGAAGCGCCGTGGCAAGCGGACGACAGGTGGGGCCACGACGGTGGGGGAGCTGGGGGGCTCGGCGGCGCCCATGTCCGCCGCGTCTGACGAGTAGGTCCCCGAGGGCCGGAGCTCCCCTGTCAGGGTGGCTCCGGCCCGGAGTGTCTGTTGTCGACACGCGAGCTCCGCGCCAGGCTCCCTGGCGGGAGTCGGGTCAGAACGTCAGGCCCAGGCCGGCGTAGGGGCCGCCGAAACCCTCGGCATGCACCACGCCGTCCACGTGGCCGGCGTCGTTGAGGTACAGCCCGCGCCAGCCGCCGCGCATGTTGAAGGAGCCCACGTGCACGGCGAGGCCGGCCTGCATGTCCACCTGGCGGTGCGGGTAGGGCGTTGCATGCAGGCGCGCTTCCAGGTCCACGGGGGAGCGGCCGATGCACGCCTCCACCGAGGCGCCGAAGCTGGGGCCCACGAAGATGATGTGCGGCGCGTGGGTGCTGACCACGCCCGCCTCCACGCGCATGCGGCCACGCTCGCCTGCCCACAGCGCCGCGGTGGCATGCGCGCTCAGCAGGGTGATTCGGTCGATGTCGTTCGAGCCGTCATCCGCCGGCAGCGACAGGCCGGTGATGCGCGTGTCCACGCCCAGGCGCCGGCCCTCCATCGCCATGAAGAGGCCCATGGCCCCGCCGTTTCCGAGCAGGTCGCCCTGCACGCCCATCCGCACCAGCAGGGGCACGGGCTCATGCCGCTCCCTCACCACCCTGCGGTTGAGGGGGGCCACGGTACGGGGCCGGGGCGCGGCGATGATGGCGCCGGCGACGATGACCTCCGTGAGCGGGCGGCGCACCGCCCGACGGCGACGGGGCGTGTCGTCGTCCTTCGAGGGCTCCTTGTCCACGGGCGTGGCCCGGTGCGTGCGCGGCCGCTCGTCACGAGGGGGGCGCGAGTTGTTGTTGTTGCCGGAGTTGGAGTTGGAGTTGGAAGAGGAGCGCTTGCCGAAGCGGGCCTCGGCGGTGGGGGAGCCCAGCAGGACACTGGCGGCAATCGCGGCGCACAGCACGGACTTCTGAGAAGGCACGGTCCACTCCTTCGCTGGGCGGGTGCCAGGGGAGGGTGATTCAACCGCCTTCACGGGTCGGACGGCCATGGGCCTCCGGGTGGGGGGTGTCGTTGGCCAACATCACCTGTGCGGCGCTCGACACCCTCCCCGCCGGAAGCCCCGCGCGGCGATGACGGGTGGAACATCAACCCCCGCGCGAGCACGGGGCGCTGCCCCCTTCGGGACGGGCGCGGCTCCAGCGGCTGGCCCTGGCGGGTGCCCGCCGTGGCTCATCCCCTCAGCGCATGGGAAACCAGCCGGTAATATCTGCATGCTTCCAGCATGCGGATGCTCATGCTTTGACACTGGCGCACGCGAGGGCCGTGCGAGCGCACGACTCTCGTGTTTCTCGAAGAAAGAGCAGCTAGGGTGACGCGTGTGACCCACGCTGTGGCTCGGCCCCTGGTGCTCCTGCTGGAAGGCGACCCTGACATCCAGGGCACCATGGCGGAGGCCCTCCAAGATGAAGGCTACGAGGTGGCGCAGGCCCTCAATGGGAGCGAGGGGCTGCGCGTGCTGGAGGCGCTGAATGCGCCCTGCCTCGTGCTGGTGGACCTGGAGATGCCGTGGGTGGATGGCATCTCGTTCCTCGCGCGGCTGAGGGCGGACGCGCGCTACGCGGCCACGCGGGTGGTGGGGATGTCGGGAGAGCCCGGGCCGCTGTTGCCCGGGTTGGCGGAGAAGCTCCGCAAGCCCGTCAAGCTGGCGACGCTGCTGAGCGCGGTGGCGCGGCACTGCCCGCGGCCGGAGACCTCGGGCTCGTCCGGGTCCGGCACGCAGGTGGGTTAGTAGGTGAGCCCCAGGCCGAAGTACGGGCCATGGAACGCGTCCACGTGGGCGACGCCGTCCACGTGCCCGGCGTCATCCAGCACCATGCCGCGGTAGCCGCCACGCAGCACCACCGCGCCCAGGTGCAGCGCCAGCGCGGCGCTCGCGTCCACCTGGCGGTAGGGGAAGGGCGTCACCTGCATGCGCGCCTCGAAGTCCAGCGGGCCCGCCATGCACGCCTCGAAGGACATGCCCAGGCTGGGGCCGACGAAGGAGATGTCCGGCGCGTTGGCGCTGCTGATGCCGGCCTCCGCGCGCAGCCGCGCCCGCTCCAGGGAGACGAGCGCCCAGGTGAGGTGAGCCTCCACCAGTGAGATGGTGTCCGTTTCCCCCGAGCCATCGTCCGCGCTCAGCCCCATGCCGGTGATGCGCGCGTCCACGCCGAAGCGGCGCCCCTCCAGGCCGATGAAGAGGTCCACCGCCCCGCCATCGGTGATGGGGCCGCCCTGCATGCCCAGCCGGAAGGACAGCGGCGCCGCGTGACGCTCTCCGCGCAGCTCGTTGTCCCGCCCCCGGCGGTCGTCCACCACCAGCCGGTGGTTGCCGCCGGAGAAGAGGAAGTGGAAGAGGCCCACCGCCACATCCACGTCGCTGTGATGGCTCACGTAGCGGCGGCGCGGACGGTCGTCGTCATCGTCGTTGTCGTCGTCGTCGCCGCCCGAGTCCTCCTGGCCCACCGGAGTGGCCTCGTGCGTCTTGTCGTCGTCCTTCTTCGAGTCGCTCTGGCCAGGCCGCGAGCGCTTGCCGAAGCGGGCCTCGGCCGGGCTCGGGCCCAGGATGAGCCCGAGTGCGAGAGCTGCACACAGCACTGCCCGGAGTGGCGACACGGTTCTGCTCCTCGGTGGGGACCGGGAAAGGGGCTAACGGGGAACGTTGACGGCCGCCTGCCCGCTTTATTCATTCCTCCCCAGCAGCCCCCGTGACGTCCCGGAGCCCCCCCGCTCCGGTGCCCTCCCCCTCGCTGCTGCTCCCGGAGGCCCCCCCGACACTCCGGTGCTCTCCCCTCTCGCTGCCGCCCCCGGAGGTCCCCCCGCCACTCCAGTGCGCCCCCTCGCTTCCGCCCCGGAGTCCCGGTGTGGGGCGTGCTCCGACTCCGCCTCGCGGGCTACTTCTGGCCCTTGCCGGGGCTGTACTTCTGGACGCACTCGCTCGGGGACTTGAGCCGGCACTTCGTCGTGCAGTGGGTGGCCTCGCACGTCGTGGTGCACACCCGCCGCGCGCTGGTGGGCAGCAGGTCGCAGGGGCTGCGCAGGTAGACGGTGATGGGCTCGTCATGCCCGATGCCGGACTCGTCCCGGCAGGACTCGAAGTCGCCGTCTCCATACACCTTGGAGCCGTCGTTCACGTTGCAACTGGGCGGGAGGCTGCTGGTGCTGCCCGGCTCGCAGGGCCCCACCGTCCGGGCCAGGCAGGCGAAGCCGGTGTCACCGGAGACATTGGTGTTGGCGCAGATGCGCGAGCCGAGGTGGCTGTCCCCGGACACCCAGTCCCGCGAGTAGCAGGCGTAGACGTTCTGGTACGGGTAGCCCTGGAAGCCCGGCTTGCTGAGAGAGGGCTTCCAGGTGTCCTTGTTCAGCACCACCTCGACGGCCAGCGCCTTGGCGTCGAAGAGGTTCCCGTAGAAGGCGCCCTCGCGGAAGGTGAAGGCGCCGAAGGCGGCCGCGGGGTACGTGCCCGGCGAGGTGGAGTACGCCTGGGACCACACCCACGAGCCGGGCGCCGTGGCGCGGTTGTACGGCGCGGACATGACGCTGTACATGCCGCTGTCAGGGCAGGTGAAGGTGGCGCTCGGGGCAATGCCGCCGCACGCGTTGCGGTCCGCCTCCACAATGCGGTCCCCCCGCTCGCAGCCCGCCGGGTCCTTGCACACGCGCAGCACCCGGTCGCCACCGATTTGGCCCAGCTGGCCCGTGCACGTCCCCGGGTACGGCGCCCCCGCGGCCACCGTCACCGTCTCGCGCGGGGTGCAGGTGCCCACGCCCTCACCCACCCAGCCGCACTCGAGCCCCAGCCCCGAGCCTCCCGACGGGCAGGGCAGGAACATGGGGCTCCACTCCACGGAGGCGCCGGACGGGTTGAAGCGCCTCGGCTCGCGCGGATCCTCGGCGCGCATGGACAGCTCCACCTCGAGGCCATACGCGTTGTTGCGCGCCAGCAGGCACGCCGTCACGTAGCCCAGGCACGTGGAGTTGGGCGCGCCGTACTCCCACTCCGGGCACAGGCCCGCGCCGCCTTCGAATTTGTGCGGCACCCCCGCCACCGGGTCCATCCACTCCACCGCGCTGCCCGTGGGCAGGGCGCACTCCACCAGGTACTCCATGACGCGGAAGGCGGCGCCGTCCCGCAACTGGTTCTTGAGGCGATCATCGACGGCGAAGGCCTTGGTGCTGAGGGGCCCCGAGGTGAGCGCCTGCAGCGACTGGCGGTTGGTGGTGAGGGCGTTGAGGGCCAGGTCCCGGGTGTCGAGCGAGTTCAGGATGCGGATGCCAGGCTCGGCCACGGCCTGGGAGGCCGGGAGCAGCAGGGCGAGCATGCAGGTGAGCAGGGCCAGCGCGGGCCGCGAGGAAGCACGGAGGACGAAGGGAGCCATTCGGGACGGACCTCGACGATGAAGGGAACGTGACTCAGCGGTTAGCACGTGGCGGGCCGGGCTCCGGGCCTCGTGCTTTCGCGGGGTTGCACGTGCGCCAGGCGTCCCGTGTTGCTCCCCGGTCCACAGCGCCGGGTGGCGTGTGGACTGGAGGACAACGCCCCTGGCGGGGGTTCTTCAGCGCCTTGCGACCTTCTTGCCGCGGACGGGCGCCTTGCCGGCACGGCGGTGCTCGGGGCGGCCCTGGGAGGCGGGCGGCTCGGGCGACGCGGCGCACGCGGCGGTGGCCGTCAGCGCGGCCTGCGTGGCCTGGTGCTGTTGCTCCAGCGTCCGCAGCCGGCGCGACTGGGCCTCGCGCAGGGCCTGCAGCTCCGCCACGCGCGCTTCCGACTCGGCCGCCTCGCGCTCCAGTTGGGTGTTGCGCTCCACCAGCGCGGAGATGGAGCGCGAGCCCGCCCAGGCCCCCGACGTGGCGAGCAGCACCGCGCCCGCCAGCAGGCCCCAGGGCAGCCACGCCCGGCGCCGTCGCGCCGACTCGCTCTGCTGCGTCGCTTCCATGACCCGCAAGGCTAGCGGCCCTACCGGGGTAGGCCTCAAGGCCACCTCCACCCCGGGGCCAGGCCAGGGCCGTCAGCCGCGCGGCAGCCGCAGCACGAAGCGGGCGCCGGGGCCGTCGGACGGGTCCTCCACCGTCAGCTCGCCGCCGTGGGCGCGGGCAATCTGGCGGGAGATGTAGAGCCCCAGGCCCAGGCTGGCGTGGGCGTGCTCGCCGGTGGCGCGCTCGAAGCGCTCGAAGATGCGCGCCTGCGACTCGTGGGAGATGCCGGGGCCCCAGTCGCGCACGGCGATGACGGCCGTCGCGTCCTCGGAGTCCACGGACAGCTCCACCGGTTGGCCGGGCGCGTACTTCATGGCGTTGGACAGCAGGTTCATCAGCACCTGCTCCACCCGGAGCTTGTCCACCCGGGCCCGCACCGGCGCGTTCGCGAGCACCGCCACCGCGCTGCCCGAGGCGGCCAGCGAGTCCTCCATGCGCGCCACCAGCCGGTGCGCCAGCGCGGCCAGGTCCACCTCCTCGTGCTCCAGCTCCAGGCGCCCGGTGCTGATGCGCGTCACGTCGAACAGGTGCGTGACGAGGTGGCCCAGGCGGTCCGCCTGGCGCCGCGCGCTGGCCAGCCCCTGCTTCAGCCGCTCCGGGGGGATGGGCGTGTCGCGCTCCGTCGCGCGCTGGAGCGAGGAGAGCTGGAGCTGCAGCGCGGACAGCGGCGTGCGTAGCTCGTGCGTGGCGATGGCCACGAACTCGTCGCGCGCCGCCACCGCCCCTTCCATCTCCCGGTACAGCCACGCGTTGTCCACCGCGAGCGCGGCGCGCGCCGCCACGTCCTCCAGGAAGACCAGGTCCCGGCCCTGGTAGCGCCGGGACGGCGTCTGCGAGGCCACGCTCAGCACGCCGAGCGTGCGCCCCCGCGCCACCAGGGGCACGAACATGACCGAGCGCGGGCTCAGCGCCTCCATCAACTGGCGGTGCTCGGGCGACACCGCGAGGGCGTCCAGCCACTTCGGGCCCAGCTCCGACGCCAGCTCCGACTGCCCCGTCTCCAGGACGCGGCGGATGGGCGAGTGCATGCCGGGCGGCGGCGGGAAGCGCCGGGACTCTTCCAGCAGGTGCTGGGTGCGGGCATCGCTCGCCAGGGCCTCCACCCGCTCCAGCCGGGCCCCATCCGGCGTGAGGATGTCCACCGTGCAGTAGTCCGCCAGCCCTCCCACCAGCACGCGCGCCACGGTGCTCAAAGTGGTGCGCCAGTCCAGCGAGGTGGACAGGCGCGCGGTGGCGTCGGCGAGGAAGCGCAGCCGCTCCTGCTCCCGGAGCTGCTCTGTCACCTCCCGCACCGTGGCACCCACGCCCAGCGGCTCGCCGCCCAACTGCACGGGGAAGTAGCTGGCCAGGTAGTGGCGCGGCTCGCCCGGGCGGGGGTCCTGCACCTGAAGGTCCACCACCGGCTCGCCCGTGCGCAGCACTCCTCGCAGCAGCTCCGCCAGGGCCTCCGCGCCGGGCCCCAGCACCTCCATGGGGGTGCGGCCCCGGTGCTCCTCCGGCGTCGCGCCGTTGATGGCGGCCAGCACCGGGTTGATGTGCACGTAGTGCAGCTCCCGGTCCAGGAAGCCCATGCCGACCGGCGAAGCGGCGAGGAAGGACTCCATCAGCGTGAGGGAGGTGTCCCGGGCCCGCAGTGCCTCCTTCGCCTCGCGGTACAGCCGCGCGTTGTCCACCGCGAGCGCCGCGCGGCGGGCGAACTCCTCCGCGTAGGTCAGGTCCCTCGGGGTGTAGCGGCGCGCGAGCGAGGTGGAGATGAGGGTGATGAGGCCGAAGCGGCGCTCGCCCCTCACCAGCGGCAGGGCAATCATGGAGCGGGGCGCCAGCTCCTCCATCATCCGCAGGTGCTCGGGTGAGCGCGCGTGGCGCTCCAGCCACTCGGGGGTGATGTCCGGCACGAGCAGCGTGCGCCCCGAGGCGATGGCCCGCGACATCACGGTGTCCGTGTCCAGCCGCGCCGGATACGGCAGCGCGCGGTTCAGCAGCTCCTGGCGCCCGGCGTCCCGGGCGAAGAGGGCGAGCCGGTGCAGCGCGCCGTCCTCGCCCAGCACGTCCAGCAGGCAGTAGTCCGCCCACTCGTGCGTCGCCAGGCGCGCCACCGCCGTGAGCGTCGTCTCCCACTCCAGCGACTCCGCCAGCAGGCGGCTGGCCCCGGAGATGAAGGCCTCCGCGCGCTCGGCCACCTTGCGCTCGGTGATGTCGACGGTGACGGCCACCGCGCCCAGCAGGGCGCCATCCGCGCTGTACAGCGGGGTGGCGGAGTTGAGGATGGTGCGCCGCGAGCCGTCGAACGCGACGATGTCCAGCTCCTGGTTGAGCACCGTCTCCCCTTGGCGGAGCGCGCGCGCCATGCCCCACTCGTGCGCCTCCAGTCGCCGGCCGGTGTCCGGCCACCAGGCCTCGTACTGGTCGTAGGCGGAGATGTCGTCCGCCCGAGGCGTCCTCCCGCCCCAGAGGGACTCCGCGGCCGCGTTCGTCTCCACCAGCCGCCCGCTCGCGTCCGCCAGGAAGACGCCCACCGGCAGCAGCCGCAGCACGGCGCGCAGCCGCTCCCGCTCGGTGGAGGAGGCGACCTCGGGGGCGGTAGGGAGAGACTCGGACATTCGGGGAGGGAGGGCCTGGGCCCGGAAAGCGACCTTGGGGCCCGGTGCCCCCCGCTGACAACCCTGGCCCGCGCGCAACGTCCGCCCCTGGATTTACATGGCTATCCCGGAATCGTCTGCTGTTGGCCGTCGGGGCGGGCTTGATTCCGGGACGGTGGCGGGGCGTCATCCGGGGCCTTTCCACAACTTCTGGAGCCGATGGGCTGATGGCGATTGCTTGCGTGGTGCTGGACTTCGACGGGACCTTCACGGACGTGGCGGCGGAGAGCGCGCCGTTCCTGCAACACTTCCGCGACGGGCTGGCGCGGGTGCTGGGGGAGAACCTGGAGGCGGCGTGGGAGGAGGAGGTCGCCGCGCTGCGCGCGGGGGCGGACGCGCTGGGGTGGGATTTGGGCGGCAGGGTGGTGGCGCCGGCCACGGCGGACCCGTACCTGACGGCCACGTGCGCGGCGCACCGGCTGCTCCAGCGCTTCGGCAAGGGCGCGGACGAGGCGGTGCGCTCGGAGGCGGTGCAGGGGCTGTACCGCGAGGCGTATGCGTACTCGGCCACCGCCTTCAAGCCGGAGGCGAAGGAGGTGCTGGAGGCGCTGCTGGCCACGGGCCTGCCGGTGACGGTGGTGACGAACGCGCACACGGACCTGGTGGAGAAGAAGCTGGACCAGCTGGCGCCGAAGGGGCGTGAGCGACTGAAGGTGTCCGGGGACGCGCGCAAGTTCCTGTTGGACGCTCCGGACGGGCCGGACGCGCGCTTCGCCGCGGTGCCGGAGACGCAGGTGCTGGACGGCGTGCTGCGCCGCCCCATCTACCTGCGCCGGGGCCGGTACTTCGAGGCGCTCAAGCGCGTCTGGGACGCCACGGGCACGCGGCCGGAGGAGACGCTGGTGGCCGGTGACATCTACGAGCTGGACCTGGCGATGCCGGCCGCGCTGGGCGCGCACGTGCAGCTGGTGGCGCGCGACAACGTGCTGCCCTACGAGCTGAAGGCGATGGAGGCGCTCGGTGCCCGCGGCGGCGTGGACCGCAGCCTGCGCGCCCTGCTGCCCCGCCTGCGCTGACGTCCCGGGCGCAAAGGGCCGGGCGTTCCGCGTAACGCCCGGCCCGATATCCCCGCCCGGGCGGGGCGTTGATTACGACGTCCGTCGTACTCTGACGTCTCCAGGTACGGCGCGTGTCGTCGTCCACCCTCCTGGAGAGTGCCATGCCCGTCCGTCTCCGCTTCCTCCTGTCCTCGCTCGCCGGGGTGGGCGTGTCCGCCTGCGCGGCGGCGCCGGTGGTGGAGGAGCCCGTCGTCAGCACCTTCGTGAAGCTGCCGCCGAAGCCGTGGGGCTGTGCCTACGAGCTGTTCGAGGACCGCGAGCCGTCGCGGCCCTACCGGGTGCTGGGGACGCTGCCGCTGAGGACCAACGAGTGGCTGGGCGCGCGAAAGCGCAAGGCGCTGCTGCGCAGGACGGTGTGCGAGGCCGGCGCGGACGCCGTCCTCCTGCCGCGCCCGGAGGAGCGGGTGGTGGGCGACATGAACGTGCGCGAGTACACGGCCATCTTCATCGCCTACACGGACGTGCCCGCGCGGACGGAGCCGGACGCGGCGCCGCCCCCGCTGCCCCCGCCTTCGGGCGAGGACTACACCGTGCCCATCAGCGAGGAGGTGATGGGTGACACCGAGGGCACCGAGGTGCGGCAGGAGGCCACCGAGCCGGACTGGGAGTCGCCCTGAAAACACGAAGCCCCGCGTCCCGGTGAAGGGAGCGGGGCTCGAATGCGTCGGTGAAGGCGCTTAGACCTTGGCGCCCGGCGTCGGCTGGAACACCTCGTTGAACTCGGTGATGGCCTTGTTCAGCGCGGTCTTGATTTCGTTGGTCAGCTCGCGCTTGGCCTGGAGGTCCTTGGCGACGTTCGGGTGCTTGCCGTCCGCGAACTCGAGGAACTCACGCATCCAGCGCACCACGTCGGCCACCGGGATGTCGCGAATCCAGCCGCGCTTCTTGGGGTCGTCGCGGTTGATGGCGGCGTACAGCTGCATGACCTGACGCTCGACGGAGAGGGGCTCGTACTGGCCCTGCTTGAGCACCTCCACCATGCGGGCGCCGCGGGCCAGGGTCTCCTGGGTGGCCTTGTCGAGGTCCGAGCCGAACTGCGAGAAGGCCGCCAGCTCGCGGTACTGCGCCAGGTCCAGCTTCATGGTGCCGGCCACCTGCTTCATGGCCTTGATCTGCGCGGCGGAACCGACGCGGGACACCGACAGACCGACGTTGATGGCGGGGCGGACGCCGGCGAAGAAGAGGTCCGTCTCGAGGAAGATCTGCCCGTCGGTAATCGAGATGACGTTCGTCGGGATGTACGCGGACACGTCACCGGCCTGCGTCTCGATGATGGGGAGCGCGGTCAGCGAGCCGGCGCCCTCCTCGTCGGACAGCTTGGCGGCGCGCTCCAGCAGGCGGCTGTGGACGTAGAACACGTCGCCCGGGTACGCCTCGCGGCCCGGCGGGCGGCGGAGGAGCAGGGACAGCTGGCGGTACGCCACGGCCTGCTTGGACAGGTCGTCGTACACGATGAGCGCGTGCATCTTGTTGTCGCGGAAGTACTCGCCCATGGCCACGCCGGCGTACGGCGCGAAGAACTGCATGGGCGCCGGGTCGGAGGCGTTGGCGGCCACCACCGTGGTGAACTCCATGGCGCCGTGGCGGGCCAGCTTCTCCACCACCTGGGCCACCGTGGACTGCTTCTGGCCGATGGCGACGTAGATGCAGTGAACGCCCAGGCCCTTCTGGTTGATGATGGTGTCGATGGCGACGGCCGTCTTGCCCGTCTGGCGGTCGCCGATGATGAGCTCGCGCTGACCGCGACCCACCGGCACCAGCGCGTCCAGCGCCTTGATGCCCGTCTGCAGCGGCTCGTGCACGCTCTTGCGCTTCACGATGCCGGGCGCCTTCACCTCGAGGCGGCGCGTCTCGGTGCCGACGATGGGGCCCTTGCCGTCCAGCGGCTTGCCGAGCGGGTCCACGACGCGGCCCAGCAGCCCCTTGCCCACGGGCACGGACGCAATCTGCTGGGTGCGCTTGACGACGTCACCCTCGCGGATGGCCTGGAAGTCACCCATGATGGCGACGCCGACGTTGTCCTCCTCGAGGTTGAGCACCAGGCCCTGGACCCCGTTCGTGAACTCCACCAGCTCACCGGCCAGGGCGCCCTCGAGGCCGTAGATGCGGGCGATACCGTCACCGACGGACAGCACGGTCCCAGTCTCCGCGACGGTGACCTTCTTGCCGTAATCCTTGATCTGCTCCCGGATGATTCTGCTGATCTCGTCGGCGCGGATTTCCATGGGCGTTTCGCGTCCTTGCACTGGGGCGGCCCACGTGGGGAAGGCCGCCGAAAGCTGGAAGTGGGGGCCCCTTACCATGCACACCCCCCCGCTGCAATGCGCACGGCATGGCTCGCGCATGAGGGAGATGATGGCCCCGGTAAGGGAGGGGACAGCCCCGGGCAGGGGATTCTTCCCCCCATGCCCTCCGTGAAGGCGCGCCACTTCTGCCGGGCATCAGCGCGAGCCCCGCTGCCCCTCGGACTCCGCTGCCGGCACCGGCGGGAGCGCGGCCGGGCGGACCGGGGCCCGGCCTCCCGTGTGGAGGGCTGCCCGGGCTGGTGCTGAAGGGGGATTCGGAGGCGGCTCGGGGGAGGCTCGCGCCGTCAGGGGACGGAGGCCTGGCGGGGAAGCCAGACGAGGAAGCGGACGCCGCCGCCGGTGCGCGACTCCACGGTGAGTCGGCCTCCGTGGGCGAGGGCAATCTGCCGGGCGATGTAGAGCCCCAGTCCCAGCCCGTCCGGGCTGGCGGAGCGGCCCCGGCGGAAGGGCTCGAAGAGGGCGGCGTGCTCCTCGGCGGGCACCACCAGCCCGTCATTGAGGACGGTGAGGGTGACGCCGCCCACCGCGCCGGTGAGGCGCAGGGACACCGGGATGTCCTCGGGGCCGTGCTGGAGGACACTCCCCAGCAGGTTGTCCGCGAGCTGCGCCAGCCGGGGCGCGTCCCAGTTGCCGCGCAAGTCACCCTCCAGCTCCAGGTGGATGGTCCTCCCGGGGTGGGCCAGCCTGCGCTCCTCCACCACCCGCGTCACCACCGGGTCCAGCGTGCCGGGCTCGGGGCGCACCACCAGCCCGCCGGCCAGCCGCTCCCGGGTGAAGTCCAGCAGCTCGTGGATCATCCGCTCCATGCGCCGGGCCGCCTGGGCCAGGTGGCCCACCAGCCGCCGCTGGGGCTCCTCCAGCCCGCCCATCCGCTGGAGTGAGCCGGTGCCCAGCTGTATTGCTTGCAGGGGGGTGCGCAGGTCAGTGCCCATGACGCCCAGGAACTGGTCCCGGAAGTGCTCGGTGCGCGCCACGCGCTCCTCTTCGGCCTTGCGGCTGCTGATGTCCCAGATGCCGGCCATCCGGACCTGCCGGCCCTCCCACGTCACGTAGCGTCCCAGCACCTCTATGGGGAGGCGCGTGCCGTCGCGCCGCACGCACACCACCTCGTACGGCGTCTCCACGCCCCGGCCCACCGCCGCCATCACCGTGGGGCGGAACTCCGGCGCCACCCACTCGGTGAGGTGGTGGCCGATCAGCTCCGAGGCCGACGCGTACCCCAGCAGGTTCGCCAGCGCGCGGTTGGCGTCGAGGATGATGCCGTTGTCGTGCAGGAAGTACCCGTCGCACGCCACGTCCGCCAGGCCGCGCAGGTGCGCTTCACGCTCACGCAGCCGCTGGGCCTCCTTCACGCGCTCCGTCTCGTCGCGCACCCACAGCACCACGCCGGCCAGCACGCCTCCATTGAGCGCCGGGCACATGCGCACCCGCAGGTGGCGCTCCCCGGCCGAGGCCGCCAGGGTGCCGCTCACCGGCGCCTCCGCCACGTCCTCGCCGGACTGTGCCCGGGCGAGCATGGGCGACAGCATGGGGGCCACGTGGGGCCACAGCTCCAACAGCGGACGGCCAACGAAGGCGCGCGCCTCCACCCCCGACAGGGACGCCAGCGCCGCGTTCACCCACACCGGCCGCAGCTCCCTGTCCAGCAGGGCGAGGCCACAACCCGCTGCGTTGAGCAACGCGCCCAGGAAGGGCCGCGCTTCCTCCGGCGCCGCCGACGATGAGGCCGCGCCTTCAGGAAGCCTTTGGAGCAGGGACTGCGGCATGTTCAGGTCGTCCGGAGAACGCGGATTTATCCCGCGTCACCGGAGAGTATACCCCTTCCCAAGGCCCGCTGGAAATACCGGTTAGCCCTGGACTGCGGGGTGAGATTCCGACCTGGAAAGTTGGCTGCCCGACGGGCGGCCAGGCGTCAGCGCTGCTTCAAGTCCCGGCGCATCTGCTCCAGCTGGGTGCGGAGGCTGCCGTCATACAGGAGGCTGCCCACCTGGGCGGAGACACCCCCCAGCAGGGCGGGGTCCACGCGCGTCTCCAGGATGACGTTGCGCTGGGTGAGCTGCTGCAGCGTCTGCTGGAGGCGGGCGAGGGCGTCCGCGGCCATGGGGGCGGCGGTGGTGACGCGGCCCCGGACGCGGCCGGCACGGGCATCCGCCATGTCGCCGAAGAGGCGGGCGATATCCGTGAGGTAGTTCAGGCGGCTGCGGTCCACCAGCAGGCGCAGGGTGCTGGCCAGGATGGGGTCCGCACCCCCGGGGAGGGCCTTCATCACCCCTTCCACCACTTCCCGGCGCTGGGAGCGCGAGTAGACGGGGTTGAGGAGGACGTCCGTCAGCTCCGGGTTCTTCGCGAAGACGCTGGCGAAGGCGGTCAGCTGCTCGGCGACGGCGTCGGTGCTGCCGGCCTCCGAGGCGACGTCGAGGAGCGCACGGGCGTAGCGGCGGGCGATGGACACGTTCACCATGACGGTCGCGCCCTTAGCATGGTGTCCCGCCTCGGGCAACGGCCGTGGCGCCCTCCCGCTCCACCCCCCACGCAGCGCGTCGGACGGCCTGGAGGGCGGGGAGGCGGCGGGCACACGGGGAGTATTATGGGGAGTAGGGGACTTGGCGAGGTGGCCGGAACACCCGTAGCGTGGTGTCCTGACAACCCCCCATGCACGACCCTGTCATCGGCATCGACCTGGGCACCACCAACAGCGCCATTGCGACCGTCGAGGACGGTCGCCCGCGCCTCATCCCCTCACGTGCGGGTGGTCGGCTCACGCCTTCCGTCCTCGGTGTGACGAAGGGTGGTGAGCGCGTGGTGGGGCAGGCCGCGCAGGCATTGGCGGAAGAGCACCCCGACTCCGTCGTCTGGGCCACGAAGCGTTTCCTCGGGAGGCGCTACACCCCGGAGCTCATCCAGCAGGCGAAGGCCCTGGTTCCCTATCCATTGGTAGCGGGCCCCTCGGGGGACGTGCGCGTGAAGCTGGCCGGGCGCGTGCTGCCCGTCACCCAGGTGTCGGCGATGATTCTGGGGGAGCTGGCGCTGGACGCGCAGGCGCACTTCGGCCGTCCCGTCACCAAGTGCGTGATTACGGTTCCCGCCAACTTCGACGACAACCAGCGGCAGGCCACGCGCGAGGCGGCCACCATTGCCGGGCTGGACGTGGTGCGGCTGGTGAACGAGCCCACCGCGGCGGCGCTGGCCTACGGCCTGTCCCGCGGCTTCGAGGGCAACGCGCTCGTCTTCGACTTGGGCGGCGGCACGTTCGACGTGTCGATTCTCGAGGTGAAGGCCGGCGTCTTCGAGGTGCGCGCAACGGGTGGCGACCCGAAGCTGGGCGGCGAGGACTTCGACCAGCGCATCGTCCAGTGGCTGCTGGCGCAGGTGGACGATGACCTGCGCCACGTGGTGTCCCAGGACGCGCAGAGCCTGCGCCGGCTGAAGGTGGCCGCCGAGGCCGCCAAGCGCATGCTGACCGAGTCCGACGAGGCGACCATCTCCGTGCCCGGGCTGGGAGACCACAACACCGCGGGCCGGCGGCTGACGGAGCTGGAGACGGTGCTGACGCGCTCGTTCTTCGAGACGCTGTCCGAGCCGCTGTCGCGCCGCTGCCTGGAGGTGTGCCAGGGCGTCATGCACGAGGCGAAGATGGACCCGCGCTCGGTGGACGTGGTGCTGCTGGTGGGCGGCATGACGCGCGTGCCGCTGATTCGGCGGCTGGTGGCGGACTTCTTCGGCCGCGCGCCGTCCACGGACGTGCACCCGGACGAGGCCGTGGCGCTGGGCGCGGCGGTGCAGGCGGACGAGCTGCTGCGCCAGTCCGGACAGGCGCTGCTGCTGGACGTGGCCAGCCAGAGCCTGGGCGTGGGGGTGATGGGCGGGCGCGTGAAGCGGCTCATCGCCAAGAACACGGGCGTGCCGGTGGTGGCCCGCGACATCTTCTTCCCCGGGACGTCCGGACAGAACGAGGCCCGCATCCCCGTGTACCAGGGGGAGAGCGAGTTCCAGGACGAGAACTACAAGCTGGGCGAGGTGGTGCTGAAGAACCTGCACGTGGCCGCGCGCGGCGAGGTGCCCCTGGAGGTCGTCTTCGAGCTGTCCAGCGAGGCCATCCTCGCGGTGAAGGCGACGGACCTGACCACCGGCAACGTGGAGTCGGTGCGCCTGGAGGCGCGGCCGGGCATGGCGCAGAGCGAGGCGGAGAAGCTGGGCGCGGAGCAGGCCCACTACGCGCAGGCGCAGGGCGTGGTGGACGCGAAGCGCGCGGAGGAGCTGTTCCGCAAGCTGCTGGAGCGCGGCGACAAGCTGGCGCGGATGCTCCAGAAGAGCGCCCAGGAGAACCCCAGCGCCGAGGCGCAGGCCGCCGTGGGCACCGTGCAGCAGCTGCTGGACGGTGGGCGCAACGCGCTCAAGAGCGGGGACGCGGCGCAGTGCGCCTCGATTGCTCGCCAGCTCACGCAACTGCTGTCCGGCCGGCAGGAGCCACGCGCCTGAGCGTCCACCCCCGAACGCTGGCCCGAGGGGCCCGTGGTCGTCCTTCCTCCTTCTCCCTATCCGTGAGCCCATGACTGTCCCCCCTTCCGCCGCGCGCGACACCGTGTTCGTGGTGGACGACTCCCGCACCGCCCGGGAGGTGGTGCGCCTGCACCTGGCGCGGCTGGGCTGTGAGGCCGTGGCCATGGACGGGGGCGAGGCGTGCCTGGCCGAGCTGGCGCGGCGGGCCCCCTCGCTCATCCTCCTGGACCTGCGCATGGAGCGCATGCAGGGGGACGAGGTGTGCCGGCTGGTGAAGGCGCACCCGGCGGGCCGCAACGTGCCCGTCATCATGTTCACCTCCGCGGGCGAGCCGCATGAGGTCATGCACTGCTGGCGCGCGGGTGCGGACGACTTCCTGCCCAAGCCCGTGGCGCTGGAGGCGCTGGAGGCGAAGCTGGCCGCGGTGCGAGCGGCGCGGGAGCGGGCGCAGGGCGCGCCTCGCGGGCGCCGCGTGCTGCTGGTGGAGGGCGGCCGCTTCCTGCACACCTTCCTGGGCGGCGCGCTGGAGCAGGAGGGGCTGCACGTCCTCTATGCGCGCGACGCCGAGGACGCGGCGCGCCTGGCCGCGCTGCACGGCTCGCAGCTGGATGGCTTCGTGGTGGACGTGTCGCGCGCCCCGCGCGAGGCGCTGGCCCTGGCCTCGAGGCTGCGCGAGGTGCACGCGCGCAAGCCGCTGGTGCTGCTGTCGCGCGCGGAGGAGTCGGCGGACGTGCTGGCCCGCGCGCAGGCGCTGGCGGGCGCGCCGCTGCTGGAGAAGCGGCACCTGGGCGCGGACGAGCTGCTGGGCCGCGTGCTGGGGCGGCTGGTGCCGGGGCTCGTCCCGCTGCGCGCCGCGGAGCGCGTGCCCTTCTTCACCGTGGTGGAGTTCGCCACGGCGGGCGGCGCGGCCATGTCCGGCTTCAGCCATGACGCCAGCCCGGAGGCCCTCTTCGTGCGCACCCTCACCCCCGCGCGCGAGGGCGCCCGGCTGTCGCTGAAGGTGCTGCTCGCCGGCCAGCGCACGCCGTGCACCGCCGAGGCGACGGTGGCCTGGGCCAACGCGCCGCACCCCCAGGGCCCCTTCCGCGCTCCGGCCGGCATGGGCCTGCGACTGGAGCGCATGGACGCGTCGCTCACCCAGCAGTTCGTCCGCTTCGTGCCGCGGACCCTCGGTTTTCCGCTCACGGGTTCCCCCCGCGCCTCAGGTTTCTGAGAGGCTTGCTGTCCCGCAAACCCCTGGAAACCCCGGGGGCCGGGCCCCGCCACCCCCTGGCATGAGCGTGGCAAAGGGAGCGGCGGCCACTGGCGTGGGGCCGGACGCGAGGTCCGGGCACCCCCAGCGGGGCCGAAGACGAAGCGGGAGGGTCTGATGCGGCATTGGAAACGCTATGGCTGGGTGGGGTTGGCGCTGGTGGCGGCGGGCTGTGAAAGCGGCTCGGGCAAGAACGGGCTGACGAACGAGCCGGTGCAGTCGGCGGCGAAGCTGGAGGCCTTCGCCGGCTGCGAGGCCCTGGAGCAGCACATCGAGGACAGCGCGACGAAGCAGATGCGCGCCTCGCTGGAGAGCCTCAAGAGTGAGTTCGACCCGTACAGCGGGGGCATGCCTCCCCGGGCCGACGACATGCCGACGGGCGCGCCCGCGGAGGACTCCGCCGGCGGCGGTGGCGCTCCGAGCAACCACACCGAGACGAACAACCAGGTGGAGGGCGTGCACGAGGCGGACTTCGTGCAGAACGACGGCACGCGCATCTTCGTGCTGTCCGGCCCTCAGCTGTACGTGCACCGCTCGTGGCCCGCGGAGCAATTGGTGCGCACGGCCCTGCTGGAGGTGGAGGGCTGGCCGAGGGAGATGCTCCTCGACAAGGAGCGCAACCGGCTGGTCATCACCTCGCAGGTGTACGAGAAGCGGCCGGGCCAGCCCACGCTGACGGGCGGCGGCGTGGCCTCGCCCGCCATGGACTGCGCGGGCTTCCGCTGCGGCTACATGTACGGCGACACCCTGAAGGTGACGGTGGTGGACGTGGCGGACCTCGCCGCGCCGAAGGTGGTGGAGCAGGTGTACCTGCCCGGCGGCTACCTGAGCGCGCGGCGGGTGGACAGCGCGGTGCGGCTGGTGATGTCGGACCAGTTCCGCTGGCCGGAGGGCGTGCGCTTCTACCCCGAGTACTCGCGTGGGCTGTACGAGGACGAGGACCGGCTGGCGAGGGTGGTGGACGGGCTCATCCGTGAGAACGAGAAGCTCATCCGCGCGCGGACGCTGGAGCAGTGGCTGCCGCCCGGCCGCCGCGTGGACGCGGACGGGCAGGTGACGCCGCTGGCGTACGAGTGCACGGACTTCTTCCGCAACAACGCGCCCACGGGGCTGGGCTTCGTGACGGTGCTGTCGCTGGACCTGGACCCGGGCGCGGCCAACGCGGCGCCCACCCGCACCAGCCTGGTGACGTCGCCCGGCGAGGTGTACGCGTCGAAGGACGCGCTCTACCTGGCGACCAACCACTGGTGGTGGTGGCCGGAGCCGGGGCAGCGGGACTTCGCGTACCTACACAAGTTCGACATCCGCGAGCCGGGCCGCGCCGCCTACGTGGGCAGCGGCACGGTGGAGGGCCACATCTCCAACCAGTTCGCCATGGACGAGCACGAGGGCGTGCTGCGCGTCGCCGTCACCGTGACGTCCCGGGTAAGGGACCTGGCCAGCCCGGAGTGGGGGCGCCTGGAGACCGTCAACCGCGTCGTCACCTTCCGCGAGGAGGAAGGGGCCCTGAAGGAGCTGGGGCGCAGCGAGGACCTGGCGAAGGGCGAGCGCATCTTCAGCGCGCGCTTCGTGGGCACCAAGGGCTACGTCGTCACCTTCCGGCAGGTGGACCCGCTCTTCACCTTCGATTTGAGCGACCCGGCGAACCCGCGCAAGGTGGGCGAGCTGAAGATTCCAGGCTTCTCCACGTACATCCACCCGGTGGGTGACACGCACCTGCTCACCCTGGGCGAGCACCGCGACGAGACGGGCGGCTGGCAGGGCCGTGCCCTCAAGCTGTCGCTGTTCGACGTGAGTGATTTGGCGAACCCGAAGGAGGCCTTCACGCAGATTGTCGGCTCGCAGAACAGCTACAGCGAGGCGCTCTACCAGCACAAGGCCTTCAACTTCTTCCCGGCCAAGGGGCTGCTGGCGATTCCCTTCACCGACTGGGACTACAACGCGTACGACTACTGGTCCGGCTTCCGCAGCGAGCTGCGCGTGTACCGCGTCGACACCGCCACCGGCTTCTCCCCGGTGGGCGCCATGTCGATGAAGGACGTGTACCAGACGTTCAACCAGCGCAACTGGAGCTGGTACTGGTCCCCCACGGTGCGCCGCAGCGTCATGGCGGATGACTACGTGTACGCCATCACCGACGGTGGCCTGCGCGTGGCGAAGACGGGCGCGCTCCAGACGCCGCTGGCCACGTCGCTCTTCCAGCCGCCGGTGATGCCGTGACGCGGCCCACCGCGTGGATGGCCGCCGGGCTGCTGCTCATCGGCGCGGTGGGCTGTGGTGCCGTGGGTGGACGCGAGGAGCCGCTTCCCGGGTTCACCGTCCAGGCCGCCTCGGACGACCCGAACCTGCCCGAGGGCACGCCGCGGAGGCTGGTCCTGACGGACCTGCCCGGAGGCTGCGAGGTCGACGCCCGCTGCGGTGAGCTGGTGGGCGTGAACTGCGGGGCCGAAGTGGACGGGCCGTACTACTACGTGGAGGCCTTCTCCGGGCGCATCCTGGAGTACTGCGGCGGGGCCTGCATGGCGGGGCCCAGGCCGGATAGTCCGTACTGTCGGAACTGCCCGGCGGTTGGCTGGACGTGCCAATAGTGCAGCTGGCGTCACGGGTGTGAAACCCGCCCTCTCCGGTCAGGCCGGAGAGCGGCGGGGCGTCACAACCTGGGAGCGCATTCCCGACTGGAAGGCGCTATAGGCGCGCCAGTCATGTCCACCGCCGTGAATCCGCCGCAGGAAGTGAAGCCGTACCGCACGGAGCTGCGCGAGCTGAGTCGGCTGGCCATCCCCATCGCCATCGCCCAGGGCGGCCAGGCGCTCATGGGCCTGGTGGACACGCTGGTGGTGGGGCGGGCGGGCACGTCCGCGCTGGCGGCGGTGGGGCTGGGCAACGGCCTGTTCTTCGCCGTCAGCGGCTTCGGCATGGGGCTGATGATGGGCTTCGACCCGCTCCTGTCCCAGGCCATTGGGGCACGTCAGTACGCCCGGGCGCGGGCGCTGCTGTGGCAGGGCGGGTGGATGTCGCTGTTCGCGGGCGTGGTGCTGGCCGCGCTGCTGATGGTGTCGCCGGTGCTGCTGCCGCTGGCGGGAATCGGCGCGGCGGAGGTCTCCGGGGCGCACGACTACCTGCTGTGGCGCGCGCCCAGCCTGCCGCTGATGCTGGCCTTCCTGACGATGCGCTCGTACCTCCAGTCCACGGCCTTCACCCGGCCGCTGGTGGTGGCCACGGTGGCGGCCAACGTCCTCAACCTGTTCGCGGACATCCTGCTGGTGTTCGGCGGGGCGGACCTGCCGGCGTACTTCGGACCGCTGCGCGCGGTGCCTGCCATGGGCGTGGCGGGCTCGGCGCTGGCGACGACGCTGTGCACGGCGCTGCAGCTGGGCATCGTCATGGTGTCGGTGCGGGCCACCGGGAAGACGGAGGGCGCACGGCCGGCGCGCATGCCGGTGTGGACGGACCTGGCGCAGGCCGCGCGGGTGGGCATTCCGATTGGCCTCCACCTCGGCGCGGAGATTGGCGTGTTCGCGCTGGCGGGCGTGCTGGCGGGAGGCCTGGGCCCGGCGAGCGTGGGGGCGCACCAGATTGCCATCTCCTTCGCGAGCCTCACCTTCACGGTGGCCCTGGGCATTGGCAACGCGGGCAGCGTGCGGGTGGGCTGGGCGGTGGGGGCGCACAACACGCCGCAGGCGCGGGTGAGCGGCTTCACCGCCTTCGCGGGAGGCGCGGGCTTCATGGCGCTGGGAGGGCTGGTGTTCGCCCTCTTCCCGAATGCGCTGGCGGAGCTGTCCGGAGCGCCGGCGGACGTGGTGCCGCTGCTGATTCCGCTGCTGATGGTGAGCGCCGTGTTCCAGATATTCGACGGCGTGCAGGGCGTGGGCGCGGGCGTGCTGCGCGGCGCGGGCGACACGCGCTTCACCTTCCTGGCCAACATGGTGGGGCACTACGCGATTGGCCTGCCGCTGACGCTGCTGCTGGGCTTCAAGCTGGGCCTGGGCGTGGTGGGCATCTGGTGGGGCCTGTGCGCGGGGCTCGTCACCGTGGCGGTGGCGCTGCTGTGGCGCTTCCACCGGCTGAGCGCCGGCACGCTGCGCCCGCTGGAGGCGTAGGCGGCCGGGCCGTGGTGCGGAGCCCCGGGCCCTGGAGTCCGGGGCCCGCGACTACCAGGGCAGGTACTGCTGAATCATCTGCCGCCACACGGGCCAGTCGTGGGTGCCGCCCTGCCACACGGCGAGGTGGTTGCCGATGCCCTTCTTCCACAGGAGGCTGGAGAGGTTCTCGTTGGAGGGGCGGCAGAAGTCGTGCTCGCCCACGGCGAGGACCATCTCCACGCGCTGCAGGGCGGCCAGCTGCGCCGCGTCGTTGAGGCCGTGCAGCCACTGCGTGCAGGAGTGGAAGTAGACCTCCGGGTCGTTGTGGCCGTCGAGGAACTCGTCCGTCTCGAACTTGCCGCCCATGGAGATGAGGCGGCGGAAGACGTGCGGGTGGCGGAGGCCGACGTTGTACGAATGGAAGCCGCCGAAGCTGCACCCGGCGAGGGTGAGGCGACCGCCGGTGCTGCGGCTGGTGAGCAGGGGCACCACCTCGTGGAGGAGGTAGTCCTCCCACTGCTGGTGGCGCATGACGCGGTCATGCGGGTGGGCGGACTTGTTGAACCAGGACTCCTCGTCGACGGAGTCCGGACACACCACGATGTACCGGCCGGACTGGATGCGGTCGGCGATGGCGCCGATGAGGCCGAAGTCCTCGGCCTGGTAGAAGCGGCCCTTGCTCGTGGGGAGCAGCAGCACCGGCTCACCCGAGTGGCCGAAGAGGAGCACCTCCATGTCCCGGTGCAGGCGCTCGCTGTACCAGCGGTGGTATTCGCGGTTCATGGGCGGAAACTTAACCGCGTTGCGTTAGCGGCAGGCAATGGAGTGCGGCGCGGAGGCCCGGGGGGCGTGGGAGTGAACATCCGGGGCGCCGCCGCGCGCGTCTAGGCACCGTCCCCCTCCCTCGTGGAAGGGGTGGGAGGCGGTGCCGCCCCCGGCCAGTAGCGGTAGCCGTTCACCTGGAAGGGGACGCCGAGCTCGGCGCAGATTTCCGCAATCACGTCCGGGGTGAAGAAGTAGTTGCGGACCCGGGCGATGCGGTCGCCGTCGGTCTCCACGGTCATCACCGTGCGGACCCGGGGGCCCTGCACGTGCTCGTACCAGAAGAGCAGGACCCACGAGTCGCGGTGCCGACGCACCTCGCAGCGAGGGATGGAGCCGAGGTATCCCTCGAGCAGCTCGGCCGGGACGCCGCCGCGCTCGTCGTAGGTGATGGGGGACATCGTGCCCGCGAAGGAGCCGGTGCGCGGGTCCTTGGGGGCCTCGGGCCCGTACTCGGTGACCACGCCCACGATTTCCACCGTGGCACTGTCGAGCAGCAGCGCCGTGAGGCGCTCCATGTCCCGCGCGTTGAAGGCGTCGCAGAACGCATCCAGCACTCCGGGCGCGGGCTCGCGGGCGGGCGCTTCGGCCAGCGGGGCCGTCAGTCGCCCCCGCCCGCGGTGGAGGGCGGCCTTCACCGCGCCCACCGTCGTCGAGAGCGTGTCCGCGACTTCCTCGAGCGAGAAGTCGAAGACGTCCTTGAGGACCACCGCCGCGCGCTCCTGGGGTGGGAGCTGCACGAGCAACGTGCCGGCCGCCTCGCGCGGCGCGCGGGGCTCCTGGCCGGGCTCGAGGGCTGGAGGCGCGGCGGCGGCCAGCTCGAGCCGCGAGCGGCGCACGCGGTCAATCCAGAGGTTCGAGGCCGTCCGGAACAGCCAGGCGCGGGGCCGCGGGACGTCGCTGAACACAGTCCCAAGCGTCACGAAGGCGCGCATGAGCGACTCCTGCACCAGGTCCTCCGCATCCCACGCGTTCCGGGTGAGGTAGCGGCAGTAGCGGTAGAGCTCGGGCCGGAGCGCCTCCACGAGGTCGAGGAAGCGCTGCCAGGACGTCTTGACGTCGTCCTTGAGAGTCTCGATGGCGGGCGGTGGCTTGCTCATGTCTTGTGCGGCTCGTAGCACAGCACGACGAGGTTGCGGCCCAGCTGCGTCGTACGGACCAGGTTCAGCTTCTGACGGTTCCCCGTGGGCGGGAAGAGCGGCGTTCCCGAGCCGAGCAGGACGGGATGCACGATGAGCCGGTACTCGTCGATGAGGTCGTGCTGCGCGAGGGTGGAGACCAGGCCCGCGCCAGCCCACGCCACGAGCGGCTTGCCAGGCTGACTCTTGAGCTCGGTGAGGGTCTCCGCGACGCGGTCACGGACGATGCGCGTGTTGTTCCACGTCGCGTGCTCGAGCGTCCGTGACAGGACGAGCTTCGGCAGGGCATTCATCTTGCGGGCGAACGCAAGGTCCGCCGCCGAGCGGGGGTTCACCTCGGCGTTCGGCCAGTAGCTCAGCATCAGCTCATACGAGCGTCGGCCGTAGAGCGCGAGGCCGACGGAGTCGATCATCTCGTCGCAGTACTGCTCGAACTGCGGGTTGCCATCGTCGAACCAGTCGAGCTCGCGGTTCGGCCCCTCGATGTAGCCGTCGAGAGACACAATCATTGAAACGAAGAGGCGCCTGACAGGGGGCTTCGTGGTCGTCATGAACGGGAGACGAACCAGGGCGCGGAAAAGATACGGCGCCGCGTTTTTTCTGGGGGCACCCCGGGTCAGGCCTGCAGGCTGAGCACGGGATGTCCCCTGGCCGTCTCGGCAAGGGACCGCGGCTGTCTGCCCGGCACCGGGATTACCGACGCGCGCCCCACGGCCGCAGGAAGTCGTCGGACTCGGCGAGGATTCGGGGGAGCGACGCGGTGAGCTCGTGGCCGTCGTCCACCTCCACCAGTCGCATGTGGCGCCGGCCCTCGGCCCACTGGCGCGAATAGTGGATGTTGCAGGTGTCGTCCGTGCGTCCGTGGATGATGAGCGTGGGGACTCGCACGTCTGGCCAGCCTCCCGTGCGCGCGTCCACTGTCTCCGCGTCCGGGATGAAGCCGGAGTGGATGCGCACCTTGCGCTTCTCCGCGAAGTCGTCCGTCTCAATCCAGCCGGCCTTCTGCCAGTGGGCCCACGCCGCGTCTCCCATGCGGCGGTGGAGCTGCTCCACCACCCGGAACGCGGGCGCCAGCAACACCAGCGCGCACACCCGCGCGTCCTGCTCCGCCACCCGCGAGGCGACGAGCCCGCCCAGGCTGGAGCCGAAGAGGACCGCGCGCTCCTCGGGCCCGCCCAGCGCCGCGCTCACCGTGTCCAGCATCGCGCTCACGTGCAGTTGCTCCATCGACGGCACGCGGAGGTTGAGGCGCTCCACGTGAAGCCCCTGGCCCGCGTAGTGCTTCGCCACTGCCACACCCTTCGTTGAATCGGGTCCCGAGGCGAAGCCGTGCAGATACATCCAGCGGGGACTCTTGGGAGGGGGCAGGGGCGGCGTGCTCATGGTGGAGCACTGTACCTGCCGGGCAGTGCCGGTGCGTCCTGGAATGCCCTCGTATGGGAGCCTCCGTCAGAACCGCAGCACCGGCCCCGCAATCACCGAGTGCAGCGGGTCCGCGCACTCGCGGATGCTCTCCTCGGTGAACTTCACGTCGCAGAACTGGAAGGCCGTGGCCACCGACAGGCCCCAGTACTGGTTGATCCACCCGTCCACGCCCACCCGGAAGGCCATGCCCGTGGTGTCTATCTTCTCGCGGAAGAGGTTCCCCGCGTTGTCCGGGATGAAGGTGCTCGACCAGCTCTTCGACAGGCGCGCCCCCACCCACGGGTTGATGCGCTTGTCGCGGAAGAAGCGCAGCCGCGCTTCGATTCCCACCGCCTTGTAGTCGAGCTGCGCCCGCTCCAGCCGGCTCGGGTCTCCAGACACGGGGAACTGCTGCCCCCACGTCTCGGAGACTTCAGCCAGCAGGCCCACCGACAGTCCCGGCGGTGACTCCACGCCGAGGTACCCGTGCAGCGCCGGGCCCTTCGTGTGGAAGTCGCTCATGTGGTCCAGGGTGATTCCCGCACCCAGCGAGGCATAGCCGTGCCAGCCTTCCGCCGCGGCCTCCGTCCCCACGCCCAGCACGCCCGCCAGTGCCACCCACTTCGACAGCATTCTCATGCGCGCCAGTGTACGCCCGGGACTGTCCTCTCCGGGAACACGGGTCGCCTGTCCTCCCACGTCCATGTCATGAAACCCGGCAGACCCCCGTCACGGAGAGGCCTGTTACCCCGGGTCCGGACGCGCGCGACTCACCGTGGGGGACGCCGAGCAGGCCAGCGGGCCCGGCTCCTTCATCTACGTCCCCCAGCACGTGCCGCACCTCTTCCACTCCATCGAGGAGCGGCGGGTGCTCCGGGGGCTCTTCGCTCCGGCCGAGTCCGGCGGTTAGGCTCACGTCCCATGTCCGTTTCCTTCGAAGCCGCTGCCTCCGCCGTTCGCGATGCCCTCACCGACGCGGGGCGTGGGCTCATCGAGCGCGAGGCGATGGTGGAGCTCGTCGCCCTGTCCGCCGTGGCCGGCGAGCACCTGCTCGTCATCGGCCCGCCCGGCACCGCGAAGAGCGAGGCCGTGCGCCGTACCTCCCGCGCCCTCGGCGGCTCCTACTTCGAGTACCTCCTCGGCCGCTTCACCGAGCCTTCCGAGCTGTTTGGCCCCGTGGACCTGCGCAAGCTGCGCGAGGGGCTCGTGGAGACGGAGACCTCCGGCATGCTGCCCGAGGCCGAGGTCGCCTTCCTCGATGAAGTCTTCCTCGGCTCCACCGCCATCCTCAACACGCTGCTCGGCATCCTCAACGAGCGCACCTTCCGCCGGGGCCACACCCGCATGCGCTGCCCGCTGCGCGTCTGCGTGGGCGCCTCCAACGCGCTGCCCGAGGATGACTCGCTCGCCGCCTTCGCCGACCGCTTCCTCGCGCGCATCTTCGTCGAGCCCGTGCCCGACCCGCGGCTGGAGGAGCTGCTCGCCGGTGGCGCCGCGCTGTGGGGCGAGGGCGAGACCCGCTCGACGTCGCTGGAGTCCGTGGACGTGCTCGCCCAGGCCGCGCGCGAGGCGGACCTGTCCGTCGTCCGGCCGCACCTGGCCCACGCCCTGCGCACGCTGCGCGCCGCCGGCATCGCCCTGTCCGACCGCCGCGCGGTGAAGGTGCAGAAGCTCATCGCCTCCGCCGCCGTCCTCGCCGGCCGGCGCACCCCGAGCACCGCGGACCTGTGGCCGCTCGTCTACGCCGTGCCCACCAAGGAGGCCCAGGCGCTCGCGCGCGATGTGCTGCGCGAGCTGCTCGCCGCGTCGGAGAACCCGGCCCTCGCCTCCGCCGCGCTGGAGGCCAGCGCGGGGCCACGGGCTCGCGCGCAGCGCATCGCCACCGCGGGACACCTGCTGCTCGCGGAGCGGCCCGCTGACGGTGACGCCGAGGCGGTCGCCGCGTGGCGGCTGAAGCTGGAGGGCGTGGCCCGGGAGATGGACGCGGGCTTCGCGCTCGAGGCCATGCCCGAGGAGCTCAAGGCGCTGCGTGCCCAGCTCTCCCTGGTGCTGGCGCCCACGGCCGCCGTGGCACCGGGCGTGGCGGCCTGAGGAACGGATGTGGGCCCGGTGCTCGAGACGGCAGGGCACGCCGAGTGGACTTCGACGCAGGCAAGGGGATGAGGGGGACGGACATGGGCAACGCAGGACATGACAGCGCCTCCGCGCGCGTGCCGGTGCGCTGGGGCCCTCGGGCCGAGCCGCTGGAGCCGCTCGCCATCGCGGGCGAGGGGCCCGTGGCGCTCGCGCTCGCGCGCCGGGCGCTCTCCGAGGACGATGCGCGGCTCGCCACGTGGAGCGGCGTGGCGGGGACGGGCATCCTCATCCTGCTCGGCTCCGCCAGCTCGCTGCCGTGGGTGGATGGCGCGGTGTACCTCGGCCGGGACTCCGCCGCGCCGTCGCTGCTGCTGCCCTGCGCGCTCGCACCCGACGTGGCGTCGTCGATGCTGGAGCGCGCGCTGCTCGCCCGCGTGGCGAATGGCGGCACGCCGGTGGCGGTGCTGCCCGCGTCCGGGCACCTCGTCTCCGTGGGCGCGGCCCGGCCCGTGTCCCGGGTGACGCTCACCGCGTGGCTGGAGCCCACTCCGGCCGGGGTGACTCCGTGAGCGCGCTGCCCCCGGCGCTGCGGCCCTGGGCGCAGCAGCTCTCCCTGTTCCAGGACGACCTGGCCCTGCACCTGGGGCCGTACGTGGCGCGGCTGTCCGCGGCGCTTGGCTCCTTGCGCCCACGTGGCGAGGCCGATGGCGGCGAGCCCCAGGGCTATGACGGCCTGTCGCGCCGTGGCACCTATGACCGGCTGCTCGTGAGCGAGTGGCTGTGGGCCCTGGAGTCTCCCGACGAGCTGGTGCGCCGCGCCGCCTTCGGGGAGCTGTCCTTCCTCAAGCCCGCGTTCCGCCAGCCGCAGGGCTCGCGCCGCACGGTGGCGCTGCTCGACGCGGGCCCGGACCAGCTCGGCGCGCCTCGCATCGCCCACCTCGCGCTGCTCATCGTCCTGTCCCGTCGCGCCGAGGCCGCGGGCGCTGCCTTCTCGTGGGGCGTCCTCCAGAGCGACCCCGCGAAGGGCGCCTTCTCACAGGTGACGCCCGCCACCGTCGGCACCTGGCTTGCCGCTCGCGACCTGGAGCCCGCGACGAACGCGCGGCTCGAGGCCTGGCGGGACGCGCTGTCCATCGACGTGGCACCGGAGGACGCGTGGCTCGTGGGCGACGCGCGCCTGTCCCGGCTGCCGAAGGCCACCGGCCTGTCCCGCGTGGAGGTGGCCGAGGTGCTGGCGCCGGACACGCGGCAGCTCACGGTGGAGGTGCGGCCTACCTCGCGCGCCGCGCGCTCCGTGGTGCTGGACCTGCCGCCGCCCGACACCTGCGTGCGCCTGCTCAGAGCCCCGTTCCAGCAGGCCCGCGCCACGCCGCCCGTGACGGCGCCCCACGTGGAGACGCCTCAGCTGCGCAAGTTCGCCTTCTCCGCGGATGGCCGCCGGCTGCTGCTCTACCGCCAGGACGGCAGCGTGGCGGCCATGGCGCTGCCGCACTCCATTCGCGCCACCGTGCCCAGGGCCCGCAAGGTGCTGCCGCTGCCTGGGCACACGGTGCTGGGCGCGGGCTGGCGCCACAACGGGGGCATCCTCGTCCTGTCGCAGTCCGAGACCGACTACGTGCTCCACGGCAATCTCCGCTCCACTCCGACCCGGGACCGCGACGCCCATATCTTCCAGGTTGAAGCCAGGCCCGCGCGCCCGACGCTGGCGCCCGGAGGGCTGCCGCCGGGCCGGTTGTTGAGCTACGAGGACTCGCACGGCAACGAGCGCCTGCTCATGGCGGGGCTGGACAAGAGCCTCTACCTCATCGAGCAGGAAGGGTCTCCGCGACGCATCGTCGTCTCGCACGTGGCGCTGGAAGTCACCGCCGCGGCCGAGGTGAACCGCAAGGTGGTCTTCGTGCTGAGCCCCACGTCCGCGGAGGAGCGGAAGGCGTCCGGTGCGTGGCTGGGCGTCGTGGAGCGGGACTTCCTGCGCCACCTCCCGCTGGGCGTGGATGGCTCCTCCGCGTACTTCGGCTACACCGGCGATGCCGCGCACCCCGAGGCGGGCCTGCTCGCGGTATGGCATGGGTCGGGGTTGTGGCGCCTGTTCCTCGCGGGTGGCTCGGTGGACGTGCACGTTCCCACGGGCATGCGCGTGGTGGGCACGGGCACCTGCCGCGAAGCACCGGGCGAGCCCGGCGTGCTGGCGCTCGGCGAGGAACGGCGCACCATCTGGCTCATCAGCGCGAAGGGCCGCTACAAGGTGATGGTGGCCTGGGAGGACGTGCTGTACGCGGAGGCCAGCCACGCCGTGCCGGTGCTCGGGTGTGTGTTGAAGGGAGGCGGGTTGGTGCTGAGCAACCTGCTCGAGGGCGGCATCCTGTACCAGTCGCTGCCGGGAGCGGGCGGATGAGCGGCACGTCCAGCACCCTCCGGCCTCGCCGGCACCTGCACCAGGGCACGGTGCGGGCCTCGGCCTTCTGGTTCGACCCCATGCTGCTTGGCGAGGGCGAGGCGCGGCGGCGTGTGCTCGCCGCGTGGACGCCGGGCTCCGCCGTGCTGGCCCTGGCGGGGGGCTACCTGCTGCGCCTGCCCCGGCCGTGCGCCGTCGCCAGTGACTCCTCGCCGGGGCTGCCGCTCACGCTGGAGCAGGGCGTCCTCTCCTCCGCGCCCCTGTCCACGTCCGAGCGCGCCCACCCCGAGCTTCGCGAGGGCACGGTGGTGCTGGTGCGCGCGGGCGTCGCGAGCGTGGCCTCGCTGGCCGGTGCGCGCGCGGTGGACCTGTCGGAGTGGCTCGACGTGTCCGCGTGGGTGACGCTGCCCGTGCGCGGCCTGGGGGCGCCTCCGCCGCCGGTGTCCGTGCTGGAGCCTGTCCGGCCACCCACGCGCGAGCTGTTCGGGCCTGCGGTGCCCACGCTCGCGCCCGAGGCGCAGGTGATGCTCGCGCGCATGCAGGGGAGACCGCCGCCGGAGGGGCTCGCGGTGCCTCCGCGTCCGGGCCTGCTCGCGCGGCTGCGCGCGGCGTTTGGCGGGAAGGCCTTGGGCGACGCCGCACGTGCGGAGGGCGGCGCTCGCGCTCCCGGGCTGCTGCGGCGCCTCTTCGGTTCACCCGGTGGAAGCGCGTCGGGCTCCACTTCCTCCGGGGCGGGCGGCCCCGGTCTGCTCGCGCGGCTCGCCGCGTGGTTCCAGCGGGGCGGCTCCCAGCCGTCGCTGCCCTCGGGCGCTCCCGGCGGCGCGAGCGGCATGCAGCGCGCCTCCGCTTCCTCGGCGCCCCGCGCCCCCTCCTGGCTGGGTCGGTGGCTGGCGGCCCTCTTCGGAGGCTCCGAGCAGGAGTCGGGTGGACCGACGACTCCCACGCGCGGTGACTCCGGCGCGGCGCCCCGGGGCACCCAGGCGCCGCCGCCCGGCCCTGGCATGCTGTCCCGCCTGTCCGAGTGGATGCTGCGCAACACGCCGCTGGGCGAGCTGCTGGGCCGCCGCAAGGCGGAGTACGTGCGCCGCCTCTTCGACATGTTCGAGGAGGGCAACCTCCAGGAGGCCCTGCGCTACGCCATCCCCCTGGGCGCGAACCTGGACGAGAACACGCGGGTGTCATTGGGCCTGCCCGGCCCCCGCGAGTCGCTCTCCATCCAGCCGGCGAAGGGCGGCGCCGCCTCCGTCTTCGGGGGTGGCGAGGACCTGTTCGCCGCCCTCAAGGAGCGCTACCGCGACGCCTTCCGCCGCTACGAGCGCGAGGGCCGCATCGACGAAGCCGCCTTCATCCTGGCCGAGCTGCTGGGCGCGCACGAGGAGGCCGTCTCCTTCCTGGAGCGGCACGAGCGCTTCAAGCTGGCCGCCGAGCTGGCCGAGGGCCGTGGCCTGGCTCCGGGACTGGTGGTGCGCCAGTTGTTCCTCGCGAAGGACGTGGCGCGCGCGATGGCCGTCGCCCGGCGCAGCGGCGCCTTCGCGGACGCGGTGCTGCGGCTGGAGCGCACGCACCCGCGAGAGGCCCGCGCACTGAGGCTGCTGTGGGGCGACGCGCTCGCCGATTCCGGTGACTGGGCGCGCGCGGTGCAAGCGGTGTGGCCGCTCTCCGAGGCCCGCGAGCTGGCACGCGGCTGGGTGGAGCGGGGCGTGGCGTGCGGCGGCGCGTCCGGCGCGCGACTGCTGGCGCTGTGGGTTACCGCCTTCCCCGACGGACTCCCGGCGGCGGAGGCACGGGTGCGCGAGCTGCTCGAGGACGACAGCCTGGAGCGCGCTCCCGAGCGCCACGCCTTCGCCCTCACCCTCGCGGGCGAGTCCCCCTCCGCGGGCCGCACCGCGCTCGTGGTGCCCACGGTGCGCGCGCTGCTGCGGGACAGGGCGGCGGGCGGGGCCCTCTTCGCCTCCGACTTCCTCACCCGCCTGCTGCGCGACGCTCCCGATGGCGCGCTGCGCACGGACCTGCCTCCGTTGTCCGAGCGCGTCCGCACCGCGTGGAGCAGTGACCCGTCCCGCGCGCCGGTCCACGCCACCGTCCGTGCCACGGACGAGGGCGCCTTTCCGGTCCACGACGCGGTGGCGCTGCCGGATGGGCGGCTGCTCCTCGCGCTGGGCGAGGCGGGCGCGCGGCTGGTGCGCGCGGATGGACGGACGGTGGCGCACTTCGATGTGCCCGCCTTCGCGCTGGTGCCCTCCATTCACGGGGACAGGGCGCTGGCGCTCGCGCCGCGCGGCGAGGTGCGGCGCCTGTCGCGGCTGGACCTGGTGGCGCGCAGGGCCTCCTCGTGGTGCGACGCGCCGCTGGACGCGTGGGCGCCCACCTACGACGGCAGTGTCTGGTTCACCGCCGTGGGGAGCACGGTGATGATGGTGGACGCGCTCGCCACCGGCTTGCGCGCCCTCTGGCGGGTGACGGACGTGCCCGGCCCGGTGCGGGCCCTGGCCGTGGACTCCGCGCGCCTGAGCTTCCTCTCCGCGAACCTGGAGCGATGGACCTACGACCTGCCCCAGGGCCCCACGCTGCGAGACCGCGGCGAGATGGCGCAGGCGGCGAGCTTCCTCGCGGGGACGCTCCTGTCCGCCTCGTTGACCGCGGACGGCGAGGCGGTGGTGATGGCGGCGATTCGGGTGCCTGACCGGCGGTCCACCCTGGCGGAGGGCCAGGAGACAGGGCTGACAAGGCTCGAGACACAGGCCTCCTATCTGCGGCCCACGAGCACCCGCAAGTCGGTTCCACCGGGGATGCTCCACGCCGGACGCGCGGCCGTCTTCCTCTCCGAGGCGTGGCGGGTGGATATGGCGCACGCCGAGGGCCACTGGCGGCTGTACCTGTCGGACGCGCGAGACACCATGCGCGGCCAGCTCACCTTCGAGGGAGACGCGCAGCCCCGCTTGCGCCTCACCGCCACCGCGCTGCTGGCCTTCGATGCGCGCGGACGGCTGCTATGGGTGGACCTGGAGGAGGGCACCGCGCGGCATGTCGCCGTGCAGTGAGGGACTTCAGGAGGCGGAGACGAGGTGCGGCGGGATGACGGCGCTGCTGGCGGTGAGCTCGCGCCGCTCGTCGTCCACGTCCAGCACCACCTGCACGCCTTCCACCGTCACCAGCAGCGACGGCGGGGTGCCCGGCAGCGCCATCAGCCACGTGGACGTCATGGGCAGCTCCGTGCCCACCAGCTCCGCGGCGCGCAGCAGGTGCAGGCGCAGCGCGTGGGCCAGGGGCCGGGGCAGCGTGCCCAGCGAGACGGACACGCCCTCCTGGAACCGCAGCGTGTAGGGGCCAGAGGGCTCCCGGGAGAGCGTCTCGGGCAGGTGCCGCAGCTGGGTGCGCAGCTCGCCCAGCATCGCCTCCGGGGCGTGGGGCTTGCGCAGGTAGCCCACCACGCCGCCCAGCGGGGGCTCCTGTCCGCTCAGTGCGGCGGAGAACATCAGCACGTTCAGGTGCCGCAGCCGCTCGTTCGTCCGCAGCTGCCCGTACAGCTCCCACCCGTCCATCCGCGGCAGCACGAGGTCCAGCAGGATGAGGTCCGGGTGCCCGGCACGCGGATTCGCCCGCAGCCACTCCAGCGCCTCCACGCCGTCCGTGGCGTGGGACACCTTGAGTCCCTCGGCACGAGCGACCTCACCCAGGCAGTCGCGCCAGGTGGAGTCATCCTCGACGAGCAGCAGGTGCTGGATGGGCCGGGACATGGCGCTTGGGCAAGAGAGCAGCTCCTACTACTCCCGGCAAAGACTTTGCGCCAAGCTGGAACGCGCACCCCGTCTCCTGCCGGACAGCGGGAGCGGGTAGCTCGTGCCCCACTGTCAGGTGTCGGGGAGAGACCCCCGCATGCCGCTGGAAGGCAACGTCGGCCCTGCACCTTCGGTACGTCTTGCTCGAAAAGTGAGAGCTGGCCAGTCTGGAGGCACCATGGCCCTTCGCCTCCAGCTCGCGCCCCGGGCACTGCGCACCCTGTGCGGGTGTCCATCGTCGATGCGAGAGCGGCTCCAGTCCGAGCTGGGCGCGCTCGTCGCGGGACTCCCGCTCGACGGGCCGCTCGTCCCGGGAGGGACCGGCCTGGTCGTGCTCGACTCGGGCTTCCGCGTCCGCTATCGCCTGGAGCTGGCGCACCGGCTGCTCCTGTTGACGCACGTGCAGGCCCCTCACACCCAGGCCCGCTGAGAGGGGAATGCCGGGCAGGCCCCCCTCTGGCTGGCGTGGGGCCGGCTCACACGTCAGGGGTGGGTATTAACGTCGTGAGCATGGAATCCCTCGTCCCGCAGGTCAGCTCGGTTCTCGTGGTGGAGGACGACGCGGACCTGCGGGCCGCCGTCGCCGACATCCTGGAGGACGAGGGCTTCGAGGTGCACGTGGCGGAGAACGGCCAGGACGCGCTGGTGGAGCTGGTCCACATGGGCCGCCGGCCCTGTCTCGTGCTGTTGGATTTGATGATGCCCGTCATGGACGGCTTCACCTTCATGGAGCGGTTTCGCGCGGACCCCGGGATGCGCCATGTCCCCGTGGTGGTGTGCTCCGCCTCGGTGAGCGAGCCGCCGGAGGGCGCCAGCGCCATGCTGCGCAAGCCCTTCGAGATTCCCGCCCTGCTGGACACCGTGTCGGGCTACTGCGCCCGGAGCTGAGGGCCCGACACTTCCGCTGCACGGCATTCCCGGTGGATTGAGGTTGTCGCCGCGCGCGGCCCGGCCTTACATCCGCCGCACCGTGTCCATCTCCCTGGCCGAATTCCTGCTGCAGCACCGGGACACCATCATGGAGGCCTGGGAGGTGGAGGTCCGTGCCATTCCCGCGGCCCAGGCCCTCTCCCGGCCCGCGCTGCGCGACGGCCTGCCCCGGCTGCTGGAGGTGGTGGCCTCGCTGATGCGGCTGCGGCCCCACGAGGGGGTGGGCTCGGGACTGGACCCCATCCCGGACATGCACGCGCTGGAGCGGCTGGGAGAGGGCTTCAACCTCCGGCAGGTGGTGACGGAGTACCGGCTGCTGCGCGGCTGCGTGCTGCGGCTGTGGTCCGCCCGGGGCTCGCCCACGCCCCGTCCGGAGGAGGAGCGCATCTTCCATGAGGCCATGGACGAGGCGGTGGCCGCCTCCGTCAGCCGCTACACCCGCGCGCGTGAGCGCACCCTGCAGGCGCTGGACCGCATCAGCACCGCGGCCCTGGGCAGCGCCGATGTGGCCGGCTTCCTCCCGCGCCTCCTCCAGGTGCTGCGCGAGACGGTGGTCGCGGTGGACGTGGCGGCGGTGCTGCTGCGCGAGGGGGACTCGCTGCACGTGGAGAGCGTGGTGGGGGACGGCCTGGAGCCCGGCGCCCGGGTGCCCGTGGGCGAGGGCTTCACCGGCACCATCGCCGCCACGCGCCGGCCGCTGCTGGTGCACGAGGCGGGCAGCGACGCGCGGGTGAGCGAGCAGGGCCTGCGCGCGGCGGGGCTGCGCGCGCTGTACGGCGTGCCGCTGGTGCTGGACGCGGAGTTGCTGGGCGTGGCGGTGATGGGCTGCCGCTCCAGCAGCGAGCTGTCCGAGGAGGACCTGCTGCTGTTCCGCGCCATGGGCGCGCGCGCCACCGCGCTGCTGGCCCAGGCCCAGGCCCATGCCCGCGAGCGCGAGGCCCGCGCCGAGGCGGAGGCCTCGCTGGCCCGCCTGCGGGAGACGGAGGCCGGCCTGCGGCGCTGGGAGGAGGTCTTCACCCGTCTGGGCGTGGGCGTGGCGGTGGTCAGCGCGGAGGACAACGTCCTGCGGGACGTCAACCCCGCCTTCGCGCGCATGCACGGGTACGCGCCCGAGGAGCTGAAGGGGCGGCCGCTGGAGGACACCTTCGCTCCGGAGGCGCGAGGCGTGCTGCCCCGGCACGTGTCCGCCGCGCACTCCAAGCCGTCGCACGAGTACGAGTCGCTCCACGTCCGCAAGGACGGCAGCCGCTTCCCGGCCTTCTCGCACGTGACGGCCTTCCGCGACGCGGCCGGCCGGGTGGTGCAGCGGGTGGCCACCGTGCTGGACATCACCCAGCGCCGCGCGGTGGAGACGGACCGGCAGCGGCTCCTTTCCGCCATCGAAGCGGAGCGGGCGCGGCTGGCGTCGGTGCTGGACCAGATGCCCGCCGGCGTCTTCATCGCCGAGGCCCCCAGCGGGCGGCTGGTGATGGCCAGCCGGCAGGCGGAGGCGCTCACCGGGCGGACGTTCCAGGTGTCCTCCTCGGCGGAGGACGTCACCCGCGACTACCCTCCCGTGGTGCACCCGGACGGGAGGCAGTACGCGCCCGAGGAGATGCCGCTGTCGCGCAGCCTCCGTCAGGGCGAGGTGGTGCGCAGCGAGGAGCTGCTCCTCCAGCGCGAGGACGGCGGGCGGGTGACGGTGCTCGTCTCCAGCTCACCCATCCGGGACAGGGAGGGCACCATCGTCGCCGCCGTGGCCACCATGGTGGATGTCACCGAGCGGCGCCGCGCGCAGGAGGCGGCGCTGCAGGCGGCCCTCTTCGGCGAGCGGCTCATCGCCATCGTCAGCCACGATTTGCGCAACCCCCTCAACGCGATTCAGCTGTCCGCCACGCAGTTGCTGCACAGCGAGGAGCTGCCCGAGCGGGAGCGGCGGCTCGTCACCCGGCTGGCGCGCTCCAGTGACCGGATGAAGCGCATGATTTCGGAGCTGCTGGACTTCACCCGGGGCCGGCTGGGCGGCGGCATTCCCATTCAACGCATGCCCGGTGACTTGCGCGCGGTGGTGCGCCAGGGCGTGGAGGAGCTGGAGGCGGCGTGGCCGGAGCGGGGCCTCGCGCTGCACGTGGGGCCGGGCCGCTATGACGGGCAGTGGGACGCGGACCGGCTGCTGCAGGTGGTGAGCAACCTGGGCGGCAACGCGCTCCAGTACAGCTCGCCGGACACCCCCATCACCTTCCGCCTGTCGGACGCCGCGGACGCGGTGGTGCTGGAGGTCCACAACGTGGGCGAGCCCATTTCCGTGGAGGCGCAGCCGCACCTGTTCGACCCGTTCCGCCGGGGCGCCATGACGGGGCTCGGAGGCGGCGCCAGCGGCGGCCTGGGACTGGGGCTCTACATCGTCGAGCAGGTGGTGAAGGGCCACGGCGGCCGCATCAGCGTGGAGTCCACCGCCGGCACGGGCACCACCTTCCGGGTGACGCTGCCCCGCGCGGCGGCGCCGGGCTGAGGGAGGGCACCGGAGTCCGGGCCTGGGGCCCCGGCTGGCGCCGGGCCTCACCCCTGCGTCAGTGCATGCCCACCACGCGCACCAGGGTGTCGCGCAGCTCGCCCAGGTCCACCGGCTTGGGCACGGTGGCCAGCACGCCCTCGGGCAGCGGCTGCGAGTTACCCGCGCCGGACACCACCACCACCGGCAGGGCGCGCAGCCGGTCGTCCTCGCGGACGTGGCGCATCAGCTCCCAGCCGCTCATCACCGGCATCATCAAATCCAGCAGCACCGCGTCCGGCATCGGCGCGCGGCGCAGGCGCTCCCACGCCTTCAGGCCGTTGCCCGCCGTCTCCACCCGGAAGCCCTCCAGCGTGAGGAATTCCTCCAGGAGCTCCCGGCTATCGGCATGGTCTTCCACCAGGAGGACGAGGCTGGGCGTGGACATGGGCGCCAGCCTTGTACCGGAGGCCAATGGTGGCCAGTCGCGCGCTGTGTATGCGTCCGACCCTGGACGGCCCAGGTGTCCGGGACAGGACGCTCGGGGTGGGGAGTGTCAGGAGGCGGAGTCGTCCTCGGGGAGGAGCCGGTCCTCCATGGCGTCCTCGGGGGACTCGCCGGCCTGGACGCGCATCGCGGCGTAGCGCAGGCCGGCCAGCTCCGCGAGCGCCTCCGCGCGGCCGAAGACCTGGCCGGTGCGGCGCAGGTGCTCGCGCAGGGCGCGCGCCAGCTCCGCGGCGGTGTTGAAGCGCTCCACCCGGTCCGGGGCCAGGGCCTTCTGGACGAGGGGGGCGAGGGCGGCGGGCACCGCGCGGGTGGCCTCCTCCACGTCCGCGCGCGAGCAGGCGAGGATGCAGCGGGTCAGCTCGAGCGAGGCCGCGTGGCTGATGGCCTCACGCATGGCGGCGTCCAGCGCGTGCTCGCGGGTGGTGGAGTCCTGCTCGGGCCTGCGCTCGTGGCGGCTGCGGCGCTCGGCGTCGAAGCGGTCCGCGCCCTCGAAGAGGTGGCGGCCGGTGAGCAGCTGGAGCAGGACGATGCCCAGGCTGAACAGGTCCGCGCGCCCGTCCAGCTGCAGCTGGGCCACGTGCTCGGGGGCGGCGTAGGCGAGGCTGCCCTGCAGCTCATCCCCATCCGTGCCCACGCGCCCGGCCAGCCGGGACCAGGCCGCGCCGAAGTCCATCAGCTTCACCGCGCCATGCTCGGTGACGAGGATGTTGTGGGGGCCCACATCGCGGTGCACCACGTGGAGCGCACGTCCGTACTCGTCCGTGAGGTTGTGGGCGTGGTGCAGCGCGTCCGCCACCTCGGCGGTGAGATAGAGGGCGAAGCCCTCGGAGAAGGGAAGCTGGGCGCGGGCGGAGGCCTCCATCAGCGTGTCCAGGCGGTGGCCGGGCGTGTGCTCGAAGACGAGCACCGGTGCGTCGTCGGGGCCCTTGAGGTGGTGCACCGAGACGAGGTTCGGGTGGTGCAGCTGCGCGCTCAGCCGCCCCTCCTCCAGCAGCCTGCGCGCGGCCTCGGCCACGGCGCGCCGCGGGCGCTTGAGGACGGCGTAGCCGCCGAAGCCCGAGTCATGGCGGCGGCGGGTGAGCACCAGCTCTCCGTGGTGGGCGGTGCCCAGCACCCGGACGAACTCGTAGCTGGTGCGGCCGGAGCGCAGCAGCACCTGTGGCAGAGGGGGGACGTCGGACGGCAGGGACGACATGGCGGCTCTCCTCGGGCCGGACGGACCTCACGGGTCCGGCGGCTCACCCGCCGAGTATGGTCGTCCCACGTTCAGAAGTCACCCGGTGGGTAGTGCAAAACCCCCCAATGACGGGGGCTCCGCGAGCCCCGGCGGCGGGCGCCCGCCTTCCCGGGCGTCCGGACCTCGCCCCCCCGTGCGCGCCGGGCGCGGCCCCGGGGTATTTATTGTCATGTCAGTAATTGAGAGGGAGGGGGCCTGACGGACACCGGGTGACAGGAATTGGCAGCGGGGTGTCAGGCTTTACCTTGGCGCACTCCCGCCCCCTGTGAGAGCTGTGCCGGAAGGGAGGGCATGACAGGAATTGCTGGCCCGTGAACGCAGAGTCTATGGAGTTCATACGAGTGTCGGGGCATACAGGAAAAGCCGCTCTCTGAGAGTCATTCGGTGTCCGCGGCTGGCATTCCTCTCACCCTGGTCATTCCTGGAGCCCCCATGTCACGCAGTCATGTCATCCCCACCCTCGCCGCGCTGGCCTTCCTCGGAGGCTGCGATGCCGGCCTGCCTCTGGATGCCGAACCCCTCCCCGAGACGCCAGCAGGCATCGTGAGCGGGAGCCACGAAGCGGGCCTGGGCGGTATGGACTTCGTGGCCGTGGACCTGGCCGCTTCCTGCGATGCCACCGCGCTGAGCCTCTCCGCCGCCATCTGGAACGCGAGCCCCACGGGCCTCGCCGGGTCCACGGCGGCCATCTACGCGGGGGCCCCGGGGGCGGGTGGCACGCGCCTGGGCACCGTGAGCGTCCCCTTCCTGGTGGGAGGGGAGCGCTTCGGCTTCCAGCTCTCCTTCACCGTGCCGGAGGGCACCACCCAGGTCTTCGTCGTGGCGGACGATGATGGCGTCTATGCGGAGGATGACGAGGCGAACAACGTCGCGGCCTTCCTCATGCCCACCCCGTGTGCCACCAACCAGCTCCCCGCCGCCCTGTGCCAGAACGTCACCGTGCAGGCGGACGCGAGCTGCCAGGCCTCCGCCTCCATCGACAGCGGCTCGCATGACCCGGATGGCTTCCCCGGCGGGTTCAGCGTCGTGCAGAGCCCGGCCGGTCCGTTCCCCCTGGGCACCACGCCCGTCCAGCTCCACGTCACGGACGGCGCCGCTTCCAGCACCTGCTCCGCGGCGGTGACGGTGGTGGACGCGAGCGCTCCGGCGCCCGGCGCCAGCCGGGGGCTCGTCGTCGCCCCGACGGTGGGCTCCGACTACGTGCTGGTCTCCCTGGCCGACTGCGCCCTGCCGGCGACCGACAACTGCGGGGGCACGCTCGACGTGGGGCAGTCCGGCGTCATCACCCGGGTCTCCTCCGACGAGCGGGACGACGCGCTGTCCCTCCTGCGGCTGCTGGCCTGCGACGACATCAAGCTGAGCGCTGACCGGAAGTCCGCCCTCGTCCGCGCCGAGTCCGCCCTGCTGGGTAACGGCCGCGTCTACACCTTCACCTATGTGGTGCGTGACGCCGCGGGCAACGCCTCCAACGGCACGTGCGACGTCCGCGTCCCGGCGCTGCTGGGCAACCCCGCCGTCGACTCCGGCGTCACCTTCTGCCAGGGCACCGACTGCCCGCAGGGCACCACGGGCCACGGCCTGCTCTGCTCCCTGCTGTAGCCGCTGCTGCTCGAGGCTCCGCCCGGAAGGCTTCCGGGCGGGGCCCCGCCGTTCGGGTGTCCCCGGCGCCAGGAGCATTCCCACCTGGAGATGTAGTGCACTGTGGGATGCCTGCGCCGGACAAGGGGGAGAGACGGGGGACTCCCGAGGCCCCTCACTCGGCGTGCCAGTGGCCTTCAGGGGTCAGGACACTACCCGCCATATCGGTATATCGCGTACTGACTTGCTGGGTTATAAGTCGCGGAGGACTCGCGACCGAGGGCGGCCTGTTCCCGAGCAGGCCGTGGCTTCGGCCCGCACTCATAAGGTTGACGCGGTGAAGACCCACCCTGAAGGTTCCGCTTCCCCCCGCAAGCGGCCCCGGCGCCGGAGCACGACCGACCGCGCCAGGATGTCGCGTCAGCAGTTGGAGAAGCGCCTGGCGGCGAGTGTCGGAGAGGCGGCCCGTTCCGCGCGGATGCGCACGGGTCTGACGCAGGCGGACGTCGCCGAGCGCGTCGGCATCGCCGCCGAGGTGTACGGGCGCATGGAGCGCGGGAAGATGATGCCCAGCGTGCCGACCCTGTTCCGGCTGTGCCTGGCCCTGAAGCTGTCCGCGGACCTGGGGATGGGGCTCGTCACGGCGGCGTCCGTGGGGGCCGCGCTGTGGGAGGACGACTCCCGGGACAAGGACCACCTGCCGGAGATGCGCCGGCTGCTGCGGACACTGCGCCGCATGTCGCGCGGCCAGCTCAAGCTGATGAACCAGGTCGCCTCCGCCATCCTGCCTCAAAGGTGACGTCGGGCCTGGAGCGGTCAGGGGGCGGCTCCCGGGGGCGTCGGCTTCCGGGACGCACGGCGGCGCCATTCTGGCGACCGGCGTGTCGGGCCCGCTACTTCCTGGACCGGGCCCCGTCGCCACGGCCCCGCCATGCGCTTCCGCCCCTACGCCAAGATGTCCTCCGCCGGTGAGGCGCGAGCGCAGCCCAGCCCGGGCGGTACCTGGGTGGCGCTGGAGAAGCTCCACGGCGCCCAGCTCGTCGTCGCCGTCCAGGGCGGGCAGGTCCACTTCGGCAAGCGCAAGGCGTGGCTGTCCGACGAGGACCCCTTCTTCGGGTGGCAGTTGCTGCGCGTGCAGCTGGGGGATGCGGCCCGGCGGATGGCCCGCACGGTGGGGGCGGAGGGCGACGCCGTGTACCTCTATGGAGAGCTCCTCGGAGGCCACTACCCGCACCCGGACGTGCCCGCCGTGCCGGGGATGACGCCCGTGCAGACGGGCATCTGGTACGCGCCCGACTTGCGCTGGGCGCCCTTCGACATCCTGGTGGCCCGCTCGGACGAGGACGAGGGCGTGCTGCTCGCGCACCGCGATGTGGAGGCCGCGGTGCACGACGCCGGCCTGGTGCCCCCTCCTGTCGTCCGCCGGGGCACGCGCGCCGACATGGAGGCGGCGCCCACTCGCGCGCAGACCCGCTTCCCGGCGCTGCTCGGGCTGCCGCCCATCCCCGACAACGTGGCCGAGGGGCTGGTCATCAAGAGCGAGCAGCGCGCCACTCCCAGTCAGCGCGCCTCCTTCAAGCGGAAGATTGAGGAGTTCAACGAGGCCCGCTTCGACGAGAGCGAGGCGTGGGATCCACACCAGCGGCTGTCGCTGGAGGCGCTCACGGGCTGGGCGGAGCGGCTGGTGAACCCCGCGCGCATCGCCAGCGCGCTGTCCAAGTGGGGGCGGAGCGACGCCGCGCAGGTGCTCGACGAGGTGGTGCTGGACGTGCGGGTGGACCTGGAGCAGGCCTTTCCGCTGGCATATCGCGCGCTCGACGCCGCCGGCGAGGACCAGCTGTCCGCCCGCATCCGCGAGCGCGCCGTGCCGCTCGTGCAGCAGGCGACCGGGCCCTCCGGCCGGTGAGGCCTTCCGGAGGGACACAACCCGGAACCCGCGGACGGCGAAGCTCCGGCGGGTCCCGGGCACCCTGAGCGCGCACCCTGGAGGGCAACTTCGCCCTCCTCGGGTTGCGTCAGCGTCGCCGCCGCCGATGCAGCGCGAACACCAGCAGCATCAGCCCGGCCAGGGCGCCTGGAGCGGGTGCTCCCGTGCAGCCCATTCCACCGCCGAGGTAGTCCAGCGCATTCGGTGGCCTCTCGTCGCCGGGAGGCACGGGGCCGGGTCGTCCCGCGTCCTGCGAGTCACCTGTGCCTGCGTCCTCGCCGGGCGAAGTGCCGCCGTCCTCGCCTGACGTGCCGCTGTCCTCTCCACCGGACGTGCCGCCATCGTCCTCGCCCGGCGTGCCGCCGTCCTCGTTACCGGGTGAGCCACCATCCGTGTCGCCCGGCCCCGCGTCGTCCTCCGCGGTACCGCCGTCATTGTCACCCGGGCCGCCATCGGGCTCCGACGTACCGCCGTCGTTGTCACCCGCGCCCGCATCAGTCCCGGACGAGCCACCATCATTGCCGCCAGTGCCCGCATCAGTCCCGGACGAGCCACCATCATTGCCGCCAGTGCCCGCGTCACTCCCGGACGAGCCACCGTCATTGCCGCCAGTGCCCGCATCGCTCTCCGGCGTACCGCCGTCGTTGGCGCCGGTGCCCGCGTCACTCCCGGATGAGCCGCCGTCGTCATCCGGCGAGCCCGCGTCTCCTCCCGGCACACCGCCGTCACCCCCCGGGCTGCCTGCGTCGAGCGGAGTCGGCGCCTCCACCACCCACTCCCAGTTCGCGGGCGACTCGTCCGTCCGCTGCGTACGCCGGTCATGTACGTACACCCAGAACACGTGCTGTCCCGGAGCGAGGTTCGCGCGATGCCACGTGCCGTCGTTGCACGGCGCGTACATCTCGTTGTCCAGCGCGCACCAGAACTCGGGCTCCGATACGTTCTTCGACGTGAAGGTGAGGTCGGCCGTGGTGGAGGTCGTGAAGGGCGGAGGGCCCGTTTGGATGATGGTGTCCGGCTCCGGCTGTGGCTCGTCTCCCGCGAAGGCGGACGGCACCGCCAGCAGCGCCAGCGCCACCAGCAACAGCCACCCGAGCGCCCGCATCAGGGGCCCCCGCACCACGACGAAACTCGGAGGCGCAATCATGGCGTGGTCTCCCCTGCGCTGCCCGGCATGGCCGGGACGATGTGGAACTCCACGCGGCGGTTGCGCTCGCGTCCGGTGGCGGTGGCGTTGGTGTCCGCGGGCGCATCCGGTCCCCGGCCCACCGCGCGCAGCCGGCTTGCCTCCACGCCGCGTCGCTCCAATTGCCGGCACACCGACTCCGCGCGCGCCTGCGACAGCCGGCGGTTGTACGCATCCCCGCCGATGTTGTCCGTGTGCCCCTCCACCACCACCTGCTTCAGCTCCGGGTGCTCGCGCAGCACCTTCGCCACCTGGTCCATCAGCGGGTACGAGCGCGGCAGCATCTCCGCGCGGTCGAAGGCGAAGAAGATGCGCTCCGTGATTTCGAGCGTCTTCTCCGTGAGGTACACCACCTGCCGCACCGACTCCGGGCAGCCCTGGTTGGAGGTCGGCCCCGGCTCGCGCGGGCAGTTGTCCACGCCGTCCGCCACCGTGTCCGCGTCCTGGTCTACCACCTCCGCCACTTCCGGCTCCTGCGGCGCCGCGCCATCTGCCGCCGGGGGCATCGCCACCACGGCCAGGGCGCCCTCACCGGGCAGTCCCTCGCGTACGCCGCCGCGCTCCGGCTCGGGCTCCGGCGCGCGCGCCACCACGGGGATGGGCAGGGGCGCCGCCTGCTTCACCCACAGCGGGTCGAAGCCCACGCCCGCCAGCAAACGAAACGCGGGCACGCCGGGCGCCACGCCCAGGCCGGGGCCTCCCATCGCGAACACCTCGAAGCGCTCGCTGACGAGGTAGCGCGCGCCGGCCAGCACCTCGCCGGACCACAGGGCTCCACCCGTGAGCGGCGCGGAGGCGCGCAGGCTCAGCTCGCCTCGCAGCGCGCCGTCCACGTTCGTCACCCCCAGGGCGAAGGGCAGCTCCGAGCCCACCGAATGCGTGCCCACCTGCACGCGCTCTCGCAGCCGCGTGCCCGCCTCCAGCGACACCCGCATCCGGTCGAAGCGCAGGCCCATCGCGAGGCGCGGTGTCACGCTCCAGTGTCCGTCCCCCAGCAGCGCCTCGCGCCGTCCCAGCGGCAGGCCCGCGTCCACCTCCGCCGCCAGGTCCACCAGCGCGCCATCCGCCATGCGCACCAGGCCCACGCGCGCGCGCACCAGCGGCGTCCCCAGGCCCGCGCGCCGCAATTCGCCCACGCCGAGCCCCGCCAGCGACATGCCCCCCTGGCCCACCAGCACCGGCACCGCCGCACCCACCTCCAGGCGCGGATGAAGGGCGAGCGCCGCCGCCAGGTGCAGCAGTGCGCGCTCGCGCACCACCTCGCCCACGCGGCGCCCGTCTCGCACCATCACCAGCGGGTGGTGCTGGTAGTGCGTCACCATCGCCAGCCGCAGCGCGCCCGGCTCCAGCAGCAGGCCGTCCGAGCCCAGCAGCGTGCCGCGCGAGGTGGGCGTCACGGTGAGGCGCTCGAGGTCGAAGGCGGGCAGCGGCGGCGGCTCGGCGGCCACGGCGGCGGTGCCCAGGAGGAGCGGAAGCACGGCACAAGCCAGCCGGCTCCAGGACGGGGAGGATGAAGGGCGCATGGGAGGGGACTCCGGGGTAAGCCGGAAGTTGGGGAGCGCCGGGCCCCGCGGCCTCCCTCCCGTGCGGCGGAGCCCCCTGTCCTTCCCCCGACGGGGCCCCGCGCTTCGTCCACCCGCCGACGGAAGCAGGGAACTTCGACCGGACGAGAGCAGACAGGCAGGGGTCTCCACTCGGGGGTGCTTGTCACCCCGCGCCGTCCCTGGCCTCATGGAGCCCAGGGGCCGACCTGAACAGCAACGTGAAGCACATGACTCGTGGACAGAGGTGGCGAAGGGTGTGCCCGGGGGCGCGCGCCGTGGCGCTGGCGCTGGGGCTGCTCGTGCCGGTGCTCGTGGCCCAGGCCCAGGCCGTGGCCAGGTCCGACGGCGGTGTGGCCGACGCGGCCGTGTCCGCCCCGGTGGAAGCCGAGGTGGACCTGCAGCGCACGGACGCGGGCTGGGCCCTGTATCCGGGCGACCTCGCGGCTCCCGGCTCGGAGTCGGACGCAGGCGTGCCCCAGCAGGCCTTCGTGCCGCCGTCGCTGGTGGCGGACTCGCCCGCGCCGTACCCGCCGCAGCTCGCGACGGAGGGCGTGGCGGGCGTGGTGAAGCTGGAGCTGCTCCTCGACGAGGCGGGCGAGGTGGACAGCGCCACGCTGGTGGAGGGCGTCCACCCGCTGCTGGACAGGGCCGCGCTGCACGCCGCGCCCTCGCTGCGCTTCTCACCGGCCACGCTGGACGGGAAGCCGGTGCAGGTGCGCCTCTTCTTCGAGTACCGCTTCGAGGCGCCTCTTCCCATGGCCGGCGTCGATGGCGGCGCGCCGGAAGGGCCCGTGACGCTGCGCGGCCTGGTGCGCACCAAGGGCAACCGTCGCCCCATCGCCGGCGCCACGCTGCTGTCGGACCAGCTGGCGGACGCGCCGGTGCAGACGGACGCGCAGGGCCGCTTCGAGGCGCGCTGGCCGGTGGGCGTCCACAGGGTCCGCGTGCTGGCGCCCGGCCACAAGCCCTTCGTCTTCCGCGAGGCGCTCAACGCGAAGGAGGCCCTGGAGGTGGTGTACGGGCTGGAGCCGACCGTCATCAACCCGTACGAGACGGTGGTGCGCGGCGACCGCGAGCGCACCGAGGTGAGCCGCATCACGCTGCATGACGCCGAATTGCGCGAGGTGCCCGGCACCATGGGCGACCCGTTCCGCGTCGTCATGCTGATGCCGGGCGTGGGCAGCATGCTGTCCGGCGTGGCCTATCCGGTGGTGCGCGGCAGCCAGCCCGCGTCCACGGGCTACTTCCTGGACGGCATCCGCGTCCCCATCCTCTTCCACCTGTTCCTCGGGCCGGCCGTCATCCACCCGGACTTCATCGACGCCATCGACTTCTATCCGGGCACGCCGCCGCCGAAGTACGGGCGGTTGATGGGAGGCGCCATCGACGGGCGCCTCAGCCGCCCGCGCGACGACGGCGTCCACGGAAGCGCGTACGCGGACCTCATCAACGCCGGCTTCTTCATCGAGACGCCCTTCGAGGACACCCGCACCAACGTCAGCGTCGCCGGCCGCTACTCGTACACGCCGTGGATCATCGCCCTGGCCGCCAACAGCCTGCAGGGCCAGCCGGCGCCGGGCCGGGAGAACCCGAAGGTGGTGCTCGACTTCTGGGACTACCAGGCCCGCATCGAGCAGGACATCGGCAAGGGCAAGCTGCGGCTGTTCGCCTTCGGCTCCTCGGACACCTTCGGCACCGAGGCGCAGGATGCGTCCGGTGAGACAGCGCTCCAGTCCATCATCTTCCACCGCGTGGACCTGCGGTACCGCCAGCCGGTGGGCCCCGGCGAGCTGGAGGTGGGCGCCACGTGGGGGCTGGACCGCTTCGCCTTCATCAACGAGGACGTGGCCGACAACGCCAACGCCCTCTACATCGACCAGGGCACCTGGTCCGCGCGCCTGGGCTACACGATGCCGGTGTCCCCGCGACTGTCCCTGCGCGCGGGCGCGGACATCGACCACAAGCGCGCCATCGTCGACCTGCTGGACGAAGGGGGCAACGGCTCCGAGCAGGTGGAGACGGCGCCGGTGGCGCTGGGCACCTTCATGGGCGCGTGGGTGGAGGCGGTGTGGCAGCCGGACGACAAGTGGAGCGTGGTGCCCGGCTTTCGCGTGGACAACTACCACCTGTCCCCCAGCATCGACCGGGAGGCGCTGGAGCCGCGCCTCACCGTGCGCCGGAAGATGACGGACCGGCTCACCCTCAAGGGCGGCGCGGGCCTCTTCCACCAGCCGCCCACCTCCCTCATCAGCCTGCCCGTGGTGGACGTGGGCAGCCTGCTGTTGGGGCTCCAGGAGGGCGTGCAGGTGTCCGCGGGCCTCGAGTGGAAGGCGTGGAAGGACCTGGAGGTGGGGCTGGACGTCTACGTCAACCCCATGCTGCGCACGGTGGAGCTGACGCCCTTCTCCGACGAGGGACTGGTGGACGAGGTGGACCCCGACCTTCCCGATGACGTGACGACGGAGGGCGCGCGCTACGCCCGCGCCCAGCGCCGCGCGTTCCAGGAAGAGGACCCGGACGACCCCTTCATCCCCGACCGTGGCGAAATCGACTTCCCGGACTTCACGAGCACCGGCCTCGCCTACGGGATGGAGTTGCTGCTGCGCCACCCGCTGGGCAACAACTGGTTCGGGTGGCTGTCCTACTCGCTGCAGCGCAGCACCCGCCGCACGAAGTTCCACCGCTACGACAGCGCGGGCAACGTCATCGGCGAGGCGGAGGCCGACCTGCCCTTCGTCTTCGACCAGACGCACATCGTCAACCTGGTGCTCAGCTACAAGTTCTCCAACAGCATCACCGTGGGCGGCGTGGTCCACTTCAACACCGGCCGTCCGGAGGCCGGCGCGCTGGGCACCGCCACGCACCGCCCTGGCACGGACACGGCGACGCAGCGGGCCATCTGGGTGCGCTCCCAGCGGGACCGCGTGGACCGGCTGCCGGGCTTCCTCCGCTTCGACGTGCGCGTGTCCAAGGCGTGGGTGTACGACTCCTTCAACCTGGAGGCCTACCTGGACATGCTCAACGTCACCATCAGCCGGGAGACGGTGGGCTTCGAGTACACCGGCGGCGGCGGACGGCCCCTGACGAAGGAAGCGGTGGGGCTGCCCATCGTCCTGCCCATCCTCGGCGTGAAGGGCCGCTACTGAGCAGCGCGAGTGATGGATAGCTCACGCTTGTCCGGCCGCCCTGCCGCCAGCCTGCCCGTGACGGGCGCGCCGACGATGTAATCCTATAATGGTCGTTGTTCTCCTGGCCCGGCTCCCCACCGGGCCAGGGCTCCGGACGCACTCCGGACCGCCGTACATCAGGTGACCACTTCATGTTCCAGGACGGGATTCCGACGATGGCCGAGTGGCTGGAGCGACTGGGAACCCGCAATGCCGTGACTGCGCCGAATCTGTCGGTGGCGGCCCTGATGCCTCCTCCCGAGGAGGCCGCGAACCGTCCCGAGGTGTCGGGCTCCGAGCCCCCGGCGGTGCTGCTGGTGGACGACAACGCCGCCAACCTGGTGTCGCTGGAGGCCATCCTCGAGCCGCTGGGGGTGCGGATGGACAAGGCGTCCTCCGGGGAGCAGGCCCTGCGCTTCCTCCTGCGCGAGGACTACGCCGTCATCCTCCTGGACGTGCGGATGGCGGGGCTGAGCGGCTTCGAGACGGCCTCGCTCATCAAGCAGCGCGAGCGCACGCGCAACGTCCCCATCATCTTCCTCACCGCCTACGGCCGCGACGACGTGGAGCTCGTCACCGGCTACGCCACCGGCGCGGTGGACTTCCTGCAGAAGCCCTTCCCGCCGGAGGTGCTGCGCTCGAAGGTGTCCGTCTTCGTGGACCTGTTCCGCGCGCAGCAGCAGGTGCGCCGCCAGTCGGAGCTGCTGAAGCAGAAGGAGTCCGAGGCCCGGGACTCCGCGCTGCGCGCGTCCGGCTACATCGACCGGCTGCGGGACTTCGCCGCCCGGCTGTCCGAGTCCACCACGGTGGAGCAGGTGTGCCGCGCCCTCTTCGAGCAGGGGCTGGTGGCCGCCGGAGCGAAGGCGGGCGCCGTCAACCTGCTGGACGCGACGGGCGAGGCGCTCGAAATCGTGGACTCCATGGGCTACCCGGAGTCGGTGCTGGCCCAGTGGCGCCGCATCCCGCTGGGCCTGCCCATTCCGCTCACCGATTCCGTGCGGGAGCGGCGGCCCATCTGGCTGGGCTCGGTGCGCGAGTGGCGGGAGCAGTACCCGGACGTGGAGGTGCGGGGAATTCACGAGGCGGCCATCGCCCTGCCGCTGCTGGTGAAGGGCCGGGCGCTGGGCGCCATCGGCCTGTCCTTCGCGCGCGAGCGGGCCTTCACGGAGATGGACCGGGCCTTCTTCACCGCGCTGGCGCATGCGTGCGCGCAGGCGCTGGAGCGGGTGCGGCTGTCCTCCGAGGAGCGCCGGGCGCATGAGCAGGCCCGCGCCGCCGCCGCGCGGCTCCAGCTGCTGGGCGAGGCCTCCGACGCGTTCAGCGTCACCAACCGCGACCTGGACGTGCTGCTGGACACCATTGCCCGTCAGGTGTCCCGGACGCTGGCGGAGTCGTGCGCCCTCCTCCTGCTGTCCGAGGACGGTGAGCGGCTGGAGCTGGGCACCTTCCACCACGAGGACGCGGAGGTGGCGACGCTCTACCGCCAGGTGCTCCAGGCACCGCTGTCGTCGGGCGAGGGCTTCAGCGGGCGCGTGCTGCAGAGCGGCCAGTCCCAGCTCATTCCCGTGCTCACGCAGGAGCTGCTGCTGGCCCTGGTGAAGCCCGAGCATCAGGAGGCGGTCCGGCGCTTCCCCGTCCACAGTCTGGTCGGCGTCCCCCTGCGGATGCAGGGCCGCGTGGTGGGCGTGCTGTCGGTCTGCCGCTTCAGCGCGGGCCGGCCCTTCACGCGGGAGGACCAGGGCCTGGTGGAGGAGCTGGCGGCGAAGGCGGCGCTCTCCATCGAAAACGCGCGCCTGTTCGCGGAGCAGCAGCGCACCCAGGAGGAGCTGCGCCGCCGCGCCGAGTTCGAGCAGCAGCTGGTGGGCATCGTCTCCCATGACTTGCGCAACCCGCTGGCGGCCATCTCCATGTCCGCGGGGCTGCTGGAGAAGAAGGGCGAGCTGTCCGACTCGCAGAAGCGCATGGTGGTGCGCATCAACCAGGCCACCGAGCGCGCGGCGCGGATGATTCGCGACCTGCTGGACTTCACCAAGGCGCGACTGGGCGGTGGCATCGCCCTGCACCGCCAGCCCACGGACCTGAAGGACGTGGTGCACCAGGTGCTGGACGAGCTGCTGGTGGCGCACCCCGGGCGGCACGTGGAGCTGGACCTGGGGGCCGAGCTGAAGGGCGAGTGGGACCCGGACCGCATCGCCCAGGTGCTGACGAACCTCCTTGGCAACGCGCTGGCCTACAGCCCCGCCGGCGCGCCGGTGCGGGTGGGCGCGCGCGTGGACGGGGAGCAGGCGCTGCTGACGGTCTTCAACGGCGGTGACCCCATTCCCCCGGAGCTGCTACCGCGCCTGTTCGAGCCGATGACGCGCGGGACGCTGAAGGAGGGCCAGTCCAGCCGGAGCATCGGCCTGGGGCTCTACATCGTCCGCGACATCGTCCGCGGGCACGGCGGTGGCGTGGACGTGGTGTCCTCCGCGGAGCACGGCACCACCTTCACCGTGTGGCTTCCCCGCTACGGGGCGTGAGGTAGCGTGGGGGGCGGTGCACCCCACCTCGCTGTGAAAGGAGCGGCTCCCTCTCCCGGAGGGGGTCGGCCACCTCATGCGCTACCTCGTCGCGGCGCTCGCCCTGCTGAGCGCTCCCGTCCTGGCCCAATCGAAGCCCTCGGCTTCTCCCCAGTCCGTGGCGGAGCCTTCGCTCCCCCGGCAGCTGGCGGAGACGAGCTATTTCAGCGTGGGGCGTCCCGGCCTCACGAGCATCACCCCCGACGAAAAGACCGTCTATTTCCTCCGGGCCTCGCCCACCTCCCGGCTCCAGACGCTCTTCGCCTTCGACGTGGCGACGGGCCAGACGCGCGAGGTGCTCACCCCGGAGGCGCTCCTGAAGGGCGCGGAGGAGACGCTCTCCGCCGAGGAGAAGGCCCGGCGCGAGCGCATGCGCCTGCGCGCCTCGGGCTTCACCTCCTTCGAGCTGACCCGTGACGGCGAGAAGCTGCGGCTGGGGCTGTCCGGCCGGCTGTACGTGGTGGAGCGCGCCTCCGGGAAGGTGACGGAGGTGAAGACGGGGCCCGGCGTCATCGACCCGAGCTTCTCTCCCGACGGCCGGCAGGTGGCGTACGTGCGCGACAACGACGTCTACCGCGTGGAGCTGGCCTCCAACCGGGAGCACCGGGTGACGCGCGGCGGGACACCGGGGAAGCCCCACGGCCTGGCCGAGTTCCTCGCCCAGGAGGAGATGGGCCGCTACTCGGGCTACTGGTGGAGCCCGGACGCGAAGCTCCTCGCGTACACGGAGGTGGACACGGCCGGGATGGAGCAGTTCACCATCGTCGACGTCATGCACCCGGAGGCCGGCGCCCAGCGCTTCCCGTACCCGCGCGCGGGCCAGGCCAACGCGAAGGTGCGGCTGGGCCTCATCCCCGCGACGGGCGGCAGGACGACGTGGGTGGACTGGGACGCCGGGAAGTACCCGTACCTGGCCGCCGTCACGTGGCCGGAGAAGGGGCCGCTGACGCTGCTGGTGCAGAACCGCCTGCAGACGGAGGAGCAGGTGCTCGCGGTGGACGTGAAGACGGGCCGCACGCGCGTGCTGCTCACGGAGCAGGACGAGGCGTGGCTGGACTTGTATCCGCCCTTCCCCCACTGGCTCCCGGACGGCAGCGGCTTCCTCTGGCTCACCGAGCGCAACGGCGCCCACGAGGTGGAGCTGCGCAACGCGGACGGGAGCCTCGCGCGCTCGCTGGTGAAGCCCGACGCGGGCTTCCGCGCCCTGGTGCGCTACCTCCCCGAGGAGGACACGCTCTACTTCCTCGGCGGCCCCAACCCCACCGAGCGCTACCTGTGGTGCGTGGTGAAGGGCGGGGCGCCCACGCGGGTGACGTCGGGCGGCCCGGCGCTGGAGTCCGCGCGGATGAGCGAGAAGGGCGGCCTGCTCACGCTGTCCACCGAGGGGCCCACGAGCCTGCGGCGCGTCCACGTGCTGAAGTCGGACGGCACGCGCGTGGGCGAGCTGCCCTCCGTGGCGAAGGAGCCTCCCTTCCAGCCGCGCCTCGAAGTCCGGCAGGTGGGCAAGGAGGGCTTCTGGGCGTCCATCGTCCGCCCGCGCTACTTCAAGCCGGGCGTGAAGCTGCCCGTCATCGTGGACGTGTACGGCGGCGCCATCGCCACCAGCGTCCACCAGAGCATGGTGCAGCACCTCATGGCGCAGTGGATGGCGGACCAGGGCTTCCTCGTCGTGAAGTTCGACGGGCGCGGCACGCCGCTGCGGGGGCGCGAGTGGCAGCGGGCCGTGAAATACAACCTGGGAATGGTGACGCTGGATGACCAGGTCGCCGCCCTGAAGGCGCTCGCCGCGGAAGTGCCCGAGGTGGACGTGCAGCGCGCGGGCATCGTCGGGTGGAGCCACGGGGGCTACATCAGCGCGCTCGCCGCCATGGAGCGGCCGGACGTCTTCAAGGCCGCCGTGGCCGGCGCGCTGGTGGCGGACTGGCGCGACTACGACACGCACGTCTCCGAGCGCCTGCTGGGCCTGCCCCAGGAGCACCCGGAGGCGTACGACCGGAGCTCGCTGCTCACCTACGCGAAGCAGGACAAGCCCATCGGCAAGCTGCTGCTCATCCACGGCACCGCCGACGACAACGTCTACTTCTTCCACACGCTGAAGCTGTCGGACGCGCTGTTCCGCGCCGGCCGGCCGCACGAGGTGCTGCCCTTGAGCGGCTTCACGCACATGGTGGCGGATCCGCTCGTCAGCGAGCGCCTGGAGGAGCGGGTGATGCGGCACTTCCGGGAGCACCTGTCGCCGGCCCCGGGCGTCACGAGCCGTTGACGTGCGGAATGCTCACGGGTGAGCACTGCACCCGGTGGGTGTACCCGGGGGCAGGCTCGCACCGCCGGGGACATGGCACTCTCCGTCCTCCGCCGCGCGCAGCCTGTCCGGCGGGCGTGGCGCCATGCGCGCCCGGGGGAAGTCCAATGGCGGGTCTGTCAGCGCTACCCGGGGTCGCCCCGGCATGGACGCCCCATGCGGGAAGCCCGGCACCCTGCATCCTCTTCGAGCCGGTGCGAGCACCCGCCGGCGACGTGCTCGACTTCCATTGCGCGTCGCTCAACGCGGCCGCGGAGGACGTGGTGCGCGACTGGGGGCTGGAGCCGCGCCTGTCGTCCTGGCCGGCCGGGGGCGTGAGCGGGCTGGCGGTGGAGGACTGTGTGCGCCTGGGTGCCACCGGCGTGCCGCTGTCCGTCCCCCTGCGGGTGCGGCGCGAGGGCGTGGACGCGCGCTTCCAGGCGGTGGCGGTGAGGGAAGGGGAGGGCTTCGCGCTGTGGCTGCTGCCCCCGGTGGAGGAGGACGCGCAGGCGCTGCGCGAGACGCTGGAGCGCGAGCGCGAGGCCCGGCGCAAGGCGGAGGCGGCGCTGGAGGGCGCGAGGGCCACGCAGGCCGAGCATGAGCAGGCGGAGGCCACGCTGCGCGAGGCGGAGGAGCGCTACCGGCTGGCGGCGCGCGCCACCCATGACGTGCTGTGGGACTGGGACCTGGCCACCGGCGCCGTGCGCTGGGAGGCGAGCCCGGGGGAGTTGTTCGGCTACGGCCCGGACACGTCCACCCACGGGCTGGACTGGTGGGCGGTGCGCGTGCACCCCGACGAGCGCGAGGCGGCGGCCGCCGGCCTGCGGGACTTCGTGGCCTCCACGCGCGCCGCGTGGCAGGCGGAGTACCGCTTCCTGCGCGGCGATGGCACCTGGGCCCATGTGCTGGACAGGGGCGTGCTGGCGCGCGACGGGGCGGGCCGGCCGGTGCGGATGATTGGCTCGATGATGGACATGACCGAGCGCCACCGCGCGCTGGAGCGCCTGTCGGAGGAGGCGCGGTTCCGCGAGCGCTTCATCGGCATCCTCGGCCATGACCTCCGCAACCCGCTGAACGCCATCTCCCTGTCCGCGCGGGCCCTGCGGCGGCGCAGCGCGCACAACTCCAACCATCAGCAACTGGCCCAGCGAATCGAGCGGAGCGCGGCGCGGATGGGGACGATGATTTCCGACATCCTCGACCTCACCCGCGCGCGGCTGTCGGGCGGCATCCCCCTGAACCTGGCGCCGGTGAACCTCACCACCGTGTGCAGGCAGGTGGTGGAGGAGCTGACGGCCGCGTGGCCGGAGCGCTACATCGCCTTCGACGTGGACGGCCGCGCGGACGGCGTCTGGGACGCGGACCGGCTGGCGCAGGTGCTCAGCAACCTGGTGGGCAACGCGCTGGAGCATGGCGCGCAGGATGCGCCGGTGATTCTGCGTTGCATGGAACAGGACGTGTGGCAGGTCCTCGAGGTCAATAACCCGGGTGCGCCCATACCCGCGCCGCAGCTCGCGACGCTGTTCGACCCGTTCCGCCAGGCCAGCACGGCTCGCGAGAAGGGCCGGCGGCGGGGTGGGCTGGGACTCGGCTTGTTCATCGTGCGAGAGATTGTCCAGGCCCATGGAGGCAGCGTGCACGTGAGCTCTTCCGAGCACGACGGCACCACCTTCACGGTGTCACTGCCGCGTGACGCACGGGCCGCGCGTGCGGCCGCGACGGTGAGCGCACCGCGCGGCGCCTGAGTCATTACAGACGAGAAAGTCTTCCGTGTGGCTGTCTCACGGTGGAGAGTCAGGCGGAACACGGAATACGTGTTTGCCGCAGGACCGAGATGTTCGATCTGCACGCGGGGACACCTGTCAGCCCGAGCGGGAAGCACTACCCGTTGTCGTGACCGCACGAACCGCGGTCACCCCCAACGCGGAGGCTGTCCCATGCACCAGCTCACTTCCCAGACCTCTTCCCGCTTCGAGGTCACCCGTAGCTGGAGCCGCCATCCGCGCGGCTGGGGGCTGGTACCCATGCTGCTCTGCGTCGCGGCCATCGGCTGCGGCCCCGCGGAGCCGGGGATGGACCTGGAGGGCGAGTCTCTCGGCACCCACGCGGACGGGCTGCTGTCGCAGAACGGGCTCTCCACCAACGGGCTCTCCACGAATGGCCTGTCGACGAATGGCTTGTCGACGAATGGCCTGTCGACGAATGGCTTGTCGACGAATGGCCTGTCGACGAACGGCTTGTCGACAAATGGTTTCAGCACGTGGTTTGGCGCGGACCCGGCGCGCTCGGACGAGGTGATGCGATACATGGCGCGGTGCGCGCTGGCCTCGGGACAGTCGCTGACGTACACGCACGCGGGCACGACGTACACGTGGACGGGCGTGCTGGGCCTGGCGCCGGGCTGGGCGGGTGGCGCGACGGCGACGCTGTTGGAGCAGCAGGTGGTGTCCGGCTGCCTGGCGGCGCACGTGAACAAGTACGGCGTGCACCTGAACATCTCCGTGCTGGGGCGGGACGCGCTGGGCGCCGTCATTCCGACCGACACCGGCGAGCTGACGACGTACAACCAGCCGGAGGCGGTCTTCTTCGGCAACCTCTTCAACGGCGAGGGGCTCTTCGCGGCGAACGACGCGGACTACCTGTCCTATGACCAGAGCACCGTGCGCGCCTGCGGCCTGTCGTCGTGGGCGGGAGACCCGGACTGCGCCGTGGTCATCGGCCACGTGGGCTCCGCGCGGACGTACTGCCAGCTGGACACGTCGCGGACGTACTACACGAAGTGCACGTACAACGGGAAGGCGTACCGCCCCATCACCACCCGCATCCGCACCCAGGACATCTACCACTGCGGTGACGGCACCTGTCAGCTCTCCGAGAGCTGCGGCACCAGCACCACCGCCGCGAGCTGCCAGTCGGACTGCGGCGTCTGCCCGTGAGCCAGGTGGTTCCCGCGCCTTCCCGTCACGGGAGGCACGGTGGAGCGAGGAGGCCGGGGCGCCAGGCCCCGTCCTCCTGATTCACAGCCGGTGCCCGAGCCAGTGGCTCACGGAGCGCCGCACGAGAGCCACTGGCCCAGCCTGACGCGCTCATCCATGGAGGGCGCGGGGCGCGAGGCCGGAGGCATCGAGGTGTTCCTCGCGGCTGGCCCGGCGGCCGAGTGCGCGTCGATGGCCTCCGCCCACTGGCGCACCGCTTCGGGAGTGTCGAAGTCCACGCCCGCTGGAGCTCCCTCGCGCGCCGCCTCCGTCGCGCTGGCGCTGTGGCACGAGAGGCAGTGTGTCTCCAGGAAGGCGCGGCCGAAGTCCTGGGCCGTGGGACCACCGCCCGGCGGGCACACCGCGCCCGAGGCCCGCATGTGCTCGGAGTCGGCCTGCGGGTGGTGGTCGTCGGAGCCACAGCCTCCGCTGTCGCCTCCGCCGCCTCCACTTCCTCCGTGACCGAGGCTCAGCCCGGCGAGGACCCATAACGGCAGGAGGCGGAACAGCGGACGTGTGGCCATGAGCATTCTCCGGTGAGAGCCAGCGGGGATGGGTAGGAACGTGGCCCCGCGCGGACCAGCGCACCAGAAGGGCGGCGCCGCGTCCCTTTCCGCACGCCCGTGGGGGCGGGCCGCCGCAGTGGGAAGCCGCGCTCCTCGGCGCGCCAGGTGTGGTAGCGCTGGCCCGTGGGGGGATGCCCTCGCGATGAAGCACTGATTTTCTCGACACGACGCGCTCGCCGCCGGCCCGGTGCTCTATCGGACAGGACGGAGACCATGCGTTCTTTCTCCCGATTGGGAAAAGCAGGAGATGGGCATGGCCGCGCATGGAAGCCGGGCCGTTGTGTGGCTGCTATCGCTGCGCCTCCCGAGAGTCGGGATTGGGATGAACCATGTCGGCTGATTGTCTGCGGCGGCGATGGATGCTGCTGTCCTGCGTGGCCATGCTGGCAACCGGCTGCGCCACGTCGGCTCCCCGGCCGGGCCACAGGGGGGCGTTGGCTCAGGGGCTACGCCCCGCACAGGCTGGATGGGACACTGCGGGCATCCACCAGGACGCCGAGGGTTCCCCCATCGAACCAGGTGCGTCAGAGCGGCTGAACCTCCGACTTGGGTCGGGTCGTGAGCAGGGCTCGGTCATGGACAGGGCGGACCCCTGTGAAGTAGCGGGTGGGCAGCCGCTGCCCTCAGGATGGCCTGCCCTGTCCTCCAGCAAGGACGTGCTCGCGTCCTTCCTGGCATGCGCGTCGCCCGCGGAATTCATGGCACTGCAGCGCAGGGTGGACATGCCCCGGTTGGTGGGAGGGCTGGACGACTGGGATGCAGTCCTTCTGGGTGCCCTGGGGCCCTTGGGGGCGGACGCGTCCACGGTACTGAACCGCAAGCGTGCCAGCTTCCTCGTCACCTCGGTCGAGGAGTACGGCCTCTCCCGGACCGAGGTATTTGCCCTCTTCATCGTCCACTCGGCCTTCGACGACGACCTGCGCCAGTTGCTCGGCCTGCTGGGCGACGCCAGGCAACTGGGAGAGACGCTGGGACGGATGGGCACTGTCCGCGAGGAGCTGCAGCGGCGGGGGATGAAGCTCTCCGAGACCCTGGACCGGGCCGAACGTGCCAGTGACATGCTCCGGGGACTGGGCCGAGCAGGCCGGGATGCGCTCTCCAGCACCCAGGTTCGCGATGGAGCTCGCTATCAGGGCTTCACGGCGAAGCGGGGGCAGCTACCGCCGGCGTACCAGGAAGCGCTCGATGCCGTAGAGAGGGAGCTGGTGTCGCAGCACTTCTCACCTGGAAGCACGGCACTAGAGCGCCAAACAGGTTAGTGGAACCTCAGGCCGCAAGCCGCCGCTTCTCGTCGATGCGGCGGTGGAGGGTCTCCAGGTTCTGGAGAGCGCAGAGCCTGCGAAGGTCGAAGGTGTTCTTCCGGGT
>NZ_JAAIXZ010000007.1:0-22750 GCF_010894435.1 Pyxidicoccus trucidator
TCTCGGCGTAGTCGCGCACCGCCAGCGCCAGGCCCTGCTTGCTGCCGTAGTGCCGGTACAGCGTGCCCACCGAGAAGCGCATGGCCCGCGCCAGCTCGCAGGCCTGCACGTTGTCGTAGCCCCGCCGTGCCAGCAGCGCCGCCGCCGCGTACATGGCCTCGGCATGCATCATCTCCAGAACCCACATCCCCTTGCCCCTCCCCGCCCCCGGGCGGCTGCTGCCCGGAATGAACATTCCTTCCGCCAGAACCTTTCTACCGGGTGGGGCTGACATCTGGCTCCTTGCGAGGTCGGAGGGCTGAGGCTGGCCTCGGTGTCGCGCGCCGCCACCTCGTGTGACGGCTTCTCGACCCCGGGGGGCGTGAGTCTGCGTTGAGGCCCGGCACCTCGCATGCCGGCTTCGCGACCCGGGGCGGATGCGTGAGTCTGCGTTGAGACTCGGCACCTCGCATGCGGGCTTCGCGACCCGGGGTGGATGCGTGAGTCTGCGTTGAGACCCGGCACCTCGCGTGCCGGCTTCGCGACTCGGCGTGGATGAGTGAGTCGGCGTTGAGACCCTCCACCTTGCGTGCCGGCTTCGCGACTCGGGCTGGAGGCGTGAGCCGGCGTTGAGACCCTCCACCTCGCGTGCCGGCTTCGCGACTCGGGGTGGAGGCGTGCGCCGACGTTGAGACCCACCACCCCTCGTGCTGGCGACCCGGTGGTCCGTACGTGCTCAGGCCCTCGCTCGTCGGGATGGGGCGAGCTCCGGAGTGCCGCCCAGGGAGGCCAGGACGGGACACTCGGCCTCTGTGTCGCAGACGCCCTCCGCCAGCAGCTTGAGGATGGCGCGCTTCATGCGCTGCAGGTCCCTCACCCGCTCGTCGATGGCTTGGAGCTTGGCTGCCGCGAAGTGCTCCACCTCGGTGGAGGAGGGCACCTTCCGGTCCGAGACGGCCAGCAGCGCCCCTACCTCTTTCAGCGAGAAGCCCAGCTCCTGGGCCCGGCGGATGAAGCGCACGCGCGTCACGTGGCGCGGCTCGTAGGCGCGGTAGCCGCCCTCCGTCCGCTGGGGGGCGGGGAGCAGCTTCTTGCGCTCGTAGAAGCGCAGGGTCGGAATGCCGACGCCAGCCGCTCGGGCCAGGTCGCTGATGCGGAGGGTGGCGGCGGGGTCAGGTCGCTTCCGCGAGTCGCGCGTGCTCATGGGAGTTCTGGTTCCTCCACCACAGGATGGCACCGCCCTGCACGAAGAACCATGCCAGCTCCAGCACGAGCATGCCGGCGAGCAGGTACGTCTGCCCCATCCACAGCGCCTGGGCCATCCACAGCGAGAAGGCGGCGCGCCCCGCCGTGTCCACCGCGCCGAACAGCGGCTCGGGCCGCCAGACGCGCAGGACGGCCCATAACGTGACGATGGTGCCGAACAGGCTCACGAAGAACAGGTGGAGGGGGTCGAATGCGGGCGGCGTCGCTCCGGGAAGGCCGAGCTGGAGGTGCAGTTGGTGGAGGTGGTCGAGGAGCCAGCCCGCCGTCCACGGCGTGGCGAAGGGCAGGGTGACGAACAAGTCGTAGAGGGCGCTGGCGCGCACGATGCGCGACGTGACGCGGAGGCTTTCGTGTCGGTTCATGCGAGGACTGTACGGTCTGCACCAAGGTGCAGGGTCAAGGCCCTCGTGACGGGTGCCCTGAGATGGTTGCGCGCGTGCTCCGGCCTGTTCGCGAAACGCCAGGCCACCCGCCTTGCCGGGTAGACAGTTTCGCTCGCGTGTGCAGGCGCGGGGAAACGGAGCGACGGGCGAGCCAGATGGCACGCTTCACTTCGTATCCGGATCAGGTCATGACCTCCTCTCCCCCATTCGCGCTGTTCCTGCTCTTCCTTTCCGCGGTCCCCCTCGTCGCGGGGGCCCAGGCTCCGCCCTCCGCCACCAGTGAGCCCCGCGCGGTGGAGGTGGACGTCCAGGCCACCGACGCCGGCACCGTCATCTCCTCCGATGATGCCTCGCGCCTGGGCCTGGACTCCGATGGTGGCGGGGTGTCGCTGCAACCGCCCACGCTCGTGGCGGACTCCCCCGCCGCGTGGCCCCAGGGGCTGGAGGGTGCCGCCGCCGAGGTGCGGCTGGAGCTGCTCGTGGATGAGCAGGGCGCCGTCACCGAGGTGAAGGTGCTGGAGGCCGCCGGGCGCGAGCCTCTTACCGAGGCCGCGGTGAGGGCCGCCCCGGGCCTGCGCTTCTCTCCAGCGACGCTGGGCGGCCAGCCGGTGTCGGTGCGCCTGCCCTTCGTCTACCGCTTCGAGCCTCCCGCCCAGGTGGCCCTCGCCCAGGCCTGGCTCCGGGGCGAGGTGCGCGCCCGGGGCACTCGCCGCCCGCTGGCCGACGCCGCCCTCTTCGTCGATGGGAGCGCGGAGCCGTCCGCGCTCGTGGACGCACGGGGCCGCTTCGAGCTGGAGCTGCCTGCCGGGGCCCACCGGGTCGAGGTGCGCGCTCCGGGCCACCGGCCCGCCACCTTCGACGAGACGCTCGTCGCGAGCCAGTCCATCGAAGTCGTGTACCGGCTCCACCCCGGCGCGGTGAACCCGTACGAGACGGTGGTTCGCGACGACCGCCCCCGCACCGAGGTGACGCGCATCACCCTGCACGAGCAGGAGCTTCGCGAGGTGCCCGGCACGCAGGGAGACCCCTTCCGCGTCGTGATGCTGATGCCCGGCGTGGCCAGCGTCGCCTCCGGCCTGGGCTATCCGGTGGTGCGTGGCGGCCAGCCCGCGGCGACGGGCTACTTCCTGGACGGAGTGCGCGTCCCCATGCTGTACCACCTGCTGCTCGGGCCGGCCGTCATCCACCCGGACTTCATCGACACCATCGACTTCTATCCGGGCGCCCCGCCGGTGCAGTACGGGCGGCTGCTGGGCGGCGCGGTGGAGGGCCGGCTGTCACGGCCTCGCGAGGACCGGCTGCACGTCACCGCCTACACGGACCTCATCAACGCCGGGGGCTTCATCGAGGTCCCCTTCGAGAAGACGGGCACCTCCGTCACCGTGGCCGGCCGCTACAGCTACACGGGGCTGCTGATTCCCCTGGCCTACGCCATCTTCAATGACGAGGAGGACAACCCCCTCCATGCCTCGTTCTGGGACTACCAGCTGCGCGTGGAGCAGCAGGTGGGCGAGGGCAGCCTGCGCCTGTTCGCGCTGGGCAGCTCGGATGACGTGGGCGAGAGCTCCGGCAACTACGAGGGCGGCCTGGGCGGCACGCTCGTCTCCCGCTTCCACCGCGTGGACCTGCGCGGCACCCACCCGCTGGCGGGCGGGGAGGGGGAGCTGGGGCTCACCGTGGGCCTGGACCAGGTGGGCCTGGTGGGTGAGCGCACGCTGGAAGTCCGCCCGGGCGAGGGACTCGAGCCGGTGAGAGTGGGGGAGTACGGCCTGGACCAGCTCAGCTTCTCCGCTCGCGCGGGCTGGACGCGGCGACTGTCGGACGCGGTGGAGGTGCGGCTCGGCGGCGACGTGGAGCACCGGCGCGTGGCCACCGTCATCGACGGCTCGGCGCGGCCTCCGGGCTGGCGGCCCACGGACGACGCGCACCCGCTGAAGCAGCCCTCGTCGCTGGCCACGCTCTCCGGCGCGTTTGCCTCCGTGACGTGGCGGCCCTCGGAGCGGTGGGTGGTGGTGCCGGGCGTGCGCGTGGACTCGTACCACCTGGTGCCCGGAATCTCCCACGTCGCCGTGGAGCCGCGCCTCAGCCTGCGCCACCAGCTCACGGAGTCGCTCGTTCTCAAGGGAGGCGCGGGCCTCTTCCACCAGCCGCCCACCATCCTGCTCCACCTGCCCGCGGTGGACGCGGCCGGCCTGCGCTACGGCCTGCAGGAAGGCGCGCAGCTCGACGTGGGCGCCGAGTGGAAGGCGGCCGAGGGGCTGGAGCTGAGCGCGGACGCCTTCTACAACCCGCTGGCGCGCACGGTGGAGTTCGACGTGAAGCAGGTGCTGGAGAACCGGCAGCGCCGGGGACTGCTCCGGGAGGACCCGGTGGCAAGCGGCTACGCGTACGGCCTCGATTTGATGGCGCGCCACCCGCTGGGCCGCAACTGGTTCGGCTGGGTCACCTACAGCTTCATCCAGAGCAAGCGGCACAAGCGCTTCGCGCGCTACGCGGACGACACCTCCGTCCTGGAGATGGCCGAGGGCGAGCTGGCCTTCGCCTTCGAGCAGGCGCACGTCTTCAACGCCGCGCTCAGCTACAAGTTCGGCAACAACTGGACGCTGGGCACGGTGCTGCACTTCAACACCGGCCGGCCAGAGTCCGGGGAAATCTCCTCGGTGACGCAGCGCGAGGCGCGCTCCTCGGACAACTACAACGTCTGGGTGCGCGAGGACGCGGACCGGGTGGAGCGGCTCGCGCCGTTCTTCCGCGTGGACTTCCGCGCGTCGAAGTCCTGGGCCTTCGAGGACTTCACGCTGGACGCGTACCTGGACGTCCTCAACCTCTCCCTGCAGCAGGAGGTGTTCGCCTACGAGTACACGCGGCGCGCCGGCAAGCTGAAGCGCGAGGCCATGGGTCTGCCCGTCATCGTTCCACTGCTCGGTATGAAGGGGAGCTACTGAAGATGCGTCATCCACTCCAGGCCCTGGCGTTGTGTGCCCTCGTCACCACCGGGTGTGACCGGCTGCAGGACGACCCCATCTTCGTCTATGGCCTCGCCGAGCAGCGCGACGGTGCGCCCCTGGCCGGCGTGACGCTGTCCTACGAGCGCACGCTGTCGAAGGACCGTCCGAGCTCGACCGGCGGCGGGGCGGCGCCCTTCCCCGAGCCCGACTTCACCCCCCACGGGACGGCCACCACCGAGGCCAGCGGGGACTACTTCCTGGAGATTCGCTTCGGCGACGTGCAGGTGCCGGACCCGTCCTACCCCAACGCCACCTTCCCCTACCGCTTCCGCGTCTCCCGGCTGGATGAGGATGGCAGCGGCACCTTCGTGTCCTTCGAGTTCTACGACGACGTGGAATTGCCGAAGCTGCGGCCCTGGGACGCCCGGCTGTCGGTGGAGCCGGGGGCCGGAGGCCACGTCGTGTCCTTCGCGCCGCCTCCTCCCGCACCGGAGGTCCCCATCACCGGCGAAGTGGCCAACACCTCCACGCCGGAGCAGGAGGTGGTGCCCTCCCCGGCGTCGGCGCCCGAGGCGGTGCTGCGCGTCAGCAGCGGCGGACAGACGCTGTTTCGCGGGTGGGGCGCCACCTCTCCCTGGATTGCGAGCCCGTATGTGCTGGAGGACTTCGCCAGCCCGGAGGTGCAGCTTCGCGCGCTGTCCGTGGGGGAGTGGTGGTTCTTCCCGCTGGGGGCCGCCCACTCCTACCTGACGTTCCGCCAGGAGTGGCGCACGCCGGTGCTCCCGCTGCCCGTCGGCAACCTCCGGCCCGTCAGCCGGGGCGTGCCGTGCGAGCCCGCGCCGGAGGGCCCCTGCCCGTGGACGGACGGACGCCTGGAGCAGGTGCCGGTCCGCTTCACCACGCCTCAGCAACAGTGGCTCAACCTCACGCTGCCCGAGCCCACTCGGCTGCGGCATGCCGTGGTTCGTGGGATGGAGGGCTCGAACGGCGGCTACTTCCGGCTCGAGGGGAGCCTGGACGGTGAGCAGTGGGAGCTCCTGGCCTTGTCCCCCCTGGGGCTGCCCGAGCGCGACATCGTCGGCGACCGAAGGAACCTCGCCGAGAAGACCCAATGGGACAGCCCCTTCGACGGACGTCTCTACCAGCACGACAATGCCCACTTCGGGGAGTCGCCCCTGGCGGACGTGGGGCCGGTCCGCTACGTGCGGCTCACCGGGACGTCGTTCGCCAACAACAACAACGGGGTGGGGAGACACATCTCCTCGTTGGCCGAGGTGTCCCTGTTCGAGTAGCGGCGCCTATGCCGTCTTGAGGCGCCCCGAGTCCTCGGCGTGCTTCGCCAGCGCCTCGGCAATCTGGTCCGCCTTCCACAGCGGGTCCAGGCAGGGGCAGAAGTAGCCGGGGCCCGCCTTCTCCTTCACGGCCCACTCGAAGAAGCCGCGGGCGGTGGGGTGCAATTCCTCGGGGAGGAAGAGGGCGGCGACGTCGTATTCAGTGAAGCGCAGCAGCCCCGGCACGCGCCACTCGCGCTCCCAGTCGAAGCGGTAGCTGTAGGGCGCGTTGTGCGTGTCGCCCTGGATGTCCACGAAGGGCGTCATGGACCAGATGGGCTCGCGCTGGGGCTCCCTCGCCGACAGCGCCTGCTGCACCTGGTGCTTCAGCGCGAGGTGCGCGGGCGAGCCGTACTGGACGTACCAGACGGGGCCGCCGCCCTGGGAGAGGATGTAGCTCTTGCTGAAGGCGATGCCGTACAGGCTGCGGCGCTGGACGAGCCGGCCGAGCTGGTCCAACGGAATCTCGCTGAAGCACACCGAGCGGTGGCGGTCCGAGACGGTCGCCTCCTTGCGCGTGAGGCCGAAGCCCTCCGCGCCGGGGATGAGCGTCCGCGAGCCCAGGATGCTCATCATGTTCTGGTAGGAGTCATGGTAGGGCGCTCCCGGCTTCGTGAAGTGCACCACGAAGTCAGACATGTCCCTCCACTGTGGATTTGTCTGGTAACCGAGCATCGTCCCTACCCCGCCGGTAATGTCCCGGACGTGCGGGGGTGTTGCAACCCGGAGTCGGGGCGTTGCCCGGCGCCCGCTCGGAGTGCTTTCAGGCGGGCCGGGCCCTGCTCCCCCTGGACGACGCGGTGCGGGACGGACGTCGCGTTGCGGTGGCGGTGCTCCGCTGGTTAGGGTTGCCTCGTGGCGACTCCTGCTTTCCAGCTCCCCGACCTGGCGTGTGCCGAGCACCGGGCCAAGGTCTTCAAGGCGCTCTCGGACCCGTGCCGCATCCGCGTGGTCGAGATGCTGGCCGAGCGCGGGGACATGTGCGGCATCGAGCTGGCCCAGGCGCTGGGCGTGAGTGGTGCGCTCCTGTCCCACCACGGGAAGGTCCTGGAGGCCGCCGGCATCATCTCCAAGCGGAAGGACGGCCCGCACGCCTACTGCGTCCTGAACCGCGAGCTCCTCACCAAGGCCTTTCGCGGCCTGGTGGATTGAGCCGGCCCCGGGTCATTCAAACATTCATTTGATTGTTTGAGGGGTGCTCATTACTTCGATGCGCCATCGACGGTTTGTCGCGGAGGCGCACCATGTCGCAGCAGGCTCTCTTCACCCCTGTCACCCTCGGCTCCCTGAAGCTTCCCCACCGCGCCGTCATGGCGCCGATGACGCGGAACCGCGCGGCGGAGGGTCAGGTGCCCACGCCGCTGATGGCCGAGCACTACGCGCAGCGGGCCTCGGCGGCGCTCATCATCACCGAGGCCACCCAGTTCTCGCTCCAGGGCTATGGCTACCCGAACACGCCGGGCATCCACACCGACGCGCAGGTAGAGGGCTGGCGCCGCGTCACCGACGCCGTCCATGCGCGCGGCGGGCACATCTATCTGCAGATGTGGCACGTGGGGCGAATCTCACATCCGGTGATGCAGCCGGGCGGAGCGCTGCCGGTGGCGCCGTCGGCCATCGCCGCCCAGGGGACGCTCTACACCTCGGAGGGCCCGAAGGCCTTTGTCACGCCGCGCGCGCTGGAGCTGAGCGAGCTTCCGGGCATCGTCCGCGGGTTCGCCGAGGGCGCGCGCCGGGCGAAGGAGGCCGGCTTCGACGGCGTGGAGGTGCATGGCGCCAACGGCTACCTCCTCGACCAGTTCCTGCGGGACGGCAGCAACCACCGCACGGACGCGTACGGCGGCAGCGTGGAGAACCGCGCGCGCTTGCTGCTGGAGGTGACGGAGGCCGTCGCCGGGGTGCTGGGCGCTGACAAGGTGGGCGTGCGGCTGTCGCCCACGAATCCGTTCAACAGCATGTCGGACTCGGACCCGGCGCGGACCTTCGGCTACGCGGTGGGCGCGCTCGACAAGCTGGGGCTGGCGTACCTGCACCTGATGGCGCCGGTGGCAGACCCCGAGACGCCCCGCCTGCTGCCGCTGTTCCGCCAGGGCTTCCGCGGGCCGCTGATGGTGAATGGCGGCCACTCGCTCCAGAGCGCCAACGCCGTCATCCAGGACCGGCTGGCGGACCTGGTGTCCTTCGGCGCGCCTTTCCTGGCCAACCCTGACCTGCCCTCGCGGCTGCTGAAGGGGGCGCCGCTCAACACGCCGGACCCGGCCACCTTCTACGGCGGCGACGCGCGCGGCTACACGGACTACCCTGCGCTGGGCGCGTGAGCCAGCGGGGCGGGCGCGGGCTTCAGGGCCGGGTGGCCGTCACGAAGACGCCGGGCCTGGGGCGGAGGGTAATCGCGGGCGCCGGGGCCAGCGCGTAGCCCGGGGCCAAATCGAACCGGACGCGCTGGAGCAGCGTGGCCAGCACCAGCACCAGCTCCATCAACGCGAACTGGTTGCCGATGCACTGCCGCGGCCCGCCACCGAAGGGGAAGAAGGTGAAGCGGGGCCGCTCCTTCTCGCGCTCGGGAAGGAAGCGGTCCGGGTCGAAGGTCTCCGGGTCCTCCCAGAGCTTCGGGTGGCGGTGCAGCACCCACGGGACGATGAGCACGTAGGAGCCTTTGGGGACGCGGAAGCCGCCCACGACGTCGTCGCTGATTGCGGCGCGGGAGAAAATCCAGGCGGGCGGGTAGAGGCGCAGCGACTCGTCCACCACGCGGCGGGTGATCGTGAGCTTCGGCAGGTCCTCCACGGTGGGCGTGCGGCCGGCCAGCTCGCGGGCCAGCTCCGCCTCCAGGTTGCGCCTCGCCTCGGGGTTGCGGGACAGGAGCATCACCGTCCACGCAAGGGCACTGGCCGTCGTCTCGTGCCCGGCCAGCAGCAGCGTCATGACCTCATCGCGCAGCTGCGTGTCGCTCATGCGCTCGCCGGTGTCCTCGTCGCGCGCCTCCATCAGCATCTGCAGGAGGTCGTGGTGCTCGCCGCCCTCGCGGCGCCGACGCTCGATGATGCCGCGCACCACGCGGTCCAGCGTGCCCGCGTCCCGCGCGAAGCGCCGGTGCGAGGGGAGGGGCAGGGCGCGCGGGAGCGGGATGAGCTGGGTGAGGCGCGAGTTGGCGAACGTCTGCACCCGGCCCAGGGCATCGCCCACCGCGCGCGACTCGTCGCCCACGTCGGTGCCGAAGAGGGTGAGGCCGGCGATGCGCAGCGTCAGGTGGGTGAGGTCCTCGGCCACGTCGAAGGGCTGGCCGCTGGCGACACGGGGCTCCATCGCTCGGGCGAGGTCCTCCGTCGCGTCCACCATGGTGCGCGCGAAGCCCGCCAGCCGCTGGCGGTGGAAGGCGGGCTGGGCCAGCCGGCGCTGGCGCAACCAGAAGTCGCCCTCGCTGGTGAGCAGCCCCTGGCCGAGCAGTTCGCGAATCACCGCGAAGCCCCGCGTCTGCTTGTTGTAGTTGCGCGCGTTGTCCTGGAGCACGTACCGCACGTGGTCCGGGTGGGCGAGCAGCGTCACGTACGCCGGGCCGACGCGGATGCGCACCACGTCGCCGTACTCACGCACCTGCGCGGGGAAGAAGCCGAGCGGGTCCTTGCGCAGCGCGCGCAGGTTGCCCAGCAGCGGCTCACCGCGTGGGCCGGGCGGCAGGAGCGGGGAGATGGACGGGGAGGCGGTGACGGAGGACATGGCGGCGCACTCCCTGGCGACGGGGTGTCCCATTGTCGACCTGGAGCGGGGCGGACGGTAGTGGCCCGTGCTCGCTCCCCTGGGAGGCGGTAGCCTCGCGCGACTTCAACTGATGGAGGCAATGCCCCTGGATACCTCTTCGCGCACCCGACGCCTGGCCCTCGTGACGCTGCTCGCGCTGGCCGTGGCCCCCATGGCCCTGGCCGCCGCCGGCAGCCCCCGGCTGGAGGCCTTCTTCCAGAACGAGCTGAAGAGCGCGGACTACCAGCAGAAGGTCTACTCCCGCGTCGCGGGGAAGTGGCGGCAGCCGGGGGCGAAGGGCACACCGATTCCAGGTAGGAAGACGGTGGTACAGGCGGTGATTGGACGGGACGGGAAGCTGGTGTCCGCCGTGGTGTCCATGGAGTCGGGCTCCAAGGCGTGGGACGCCGCCGCGCTGGCGGCCGTGAAGAAGGCCTCGCCCTTCCCGCCGCTCCCCGCCAGCTACACGTTGCCCACGCTGGATGCCCACTTCCACGTGGCCTGGGTGGCCGGGCCGTAGGGTATGGTGCGCGCCCATGGCAACTCCTCATATCTCCGCCGCACCTGGTGACTTCGCCGACGTCGTGCTGATGCCCGGCGACCCCCTGCGCGCCCGTCACATCTCCGAGCGCTTCCTGGAGGAGGCCCGTGGGGTCACCTCCGTGCGCAACATGTATGGCTTCACCGGCACCTATAAGGGCCGGAAGATCTCGGTGATGGGGCACGGCATGGGCATTCCCTCCGTCTCCATCTACGCCACCGAGCTCATCAAGACGTACGGTGCGCGCGTCCTCATCCGCGTGGGCAGCTGCGGCGCCCTGCGCACGGACGTGAAGCTGCGGGACGTCATCGTGGCCACCGGCGCCGGCACCGACTCCAAGGTGAACCGGATGCGGCTGTTGGATCATGACTTCCCGGCGGTGCCGGACTTCACCCTCGCGCGGCGCGCGGTGGAGGCCGCCGAGCGGCGCGGCCGTTCCGTGCGCGCCGGCCCCGTCTTCTCCTCGGACCTCTTCTACCACCCGCAGGAGCAGCTCAACGCCACGTTGGCGCGCATGGGCATCCTGGCCGTGGAGATGGAGGTCGCCGGGCTCTACGGCATCGCCGCCGAGCTGGGCGCTCGCGCGCTCGCGCTGCTCACCGTGTCCGACCACCTGCTGACGCACGAGGCGCTCAGCCCGCAGGAGCGGCAGACCTCGTTCGACGAGATGATCGAGCTGGCGCTGGACGTCGCGGTCGCCGAGCCGGTGCCCACGCCGTAGTCGGTGGTCCTTCCGGAGGGCCTCGCGTCAAACGCTTCCGCCGCGCCTCGCCGGTCAGCAGCCGGGCAGGCAGCGCGGCGGGGGCGCTTCACTCTGGAAGTGTGAGGTGGGCAGGGCCGGGCGGCCCCCGGGGGCAGGGAGTCGTCCAAAATTCCGGGGCCGGTACTTGGAGGTCGGACGGATTCCGGGTCATCCTTCGCCCCGGTGCGTTACCCGATCTGGATCCTGCTCGTTTGCGCCGGCTGTGCCGCGCGCGTATCCCCCACTGCTGGCACTGCGCCGGCCCTCGCCGCCGTGCGTCCCGAGGTCTCGGACGCGGCGCGCTCCGAGGCGCCGCCGACTCCGGCCCTGACACCGGCCCCGGCTGCGGGGAGTGCTCCCGTCGCGGACGCGGTGACGGCTCCCGTCGAGGGAGACTGCGCGCTCTCCGCCGAGGACGCGGAGGGCGAGGACGACGAGGCCGAAGTCGCTGAAGGTGACGCGGGCGATAGCGGCGAGTCCACGGAGGCGATGGCCTCGGGCAACGTGCCGCTGGGGCCGGTGTACTCGGCGGACATCTCCGACGAGGACCTGGCGAAGAAGTGGAAGGACGAGATTGCGTCGCTCGGGTCCATGGCGGTGGGCTTCGTGCACAGCGGCCGGCTGGTGAACGCGAAGCGCTTCCCGCAGGGGCCGGAGTGGATTGTCGTCTCCCCCGAAGTGGCCTGGGCCACCGAGGAGACGGTCAACTACCTGACCGAGGCCATCCGCGAGGTGCGGGCCCGCTTCCCCGAGGCGCCGCAGCTGCGCGTCAACGGCATCAGCAACAAGGACGGCGGCTACCTGCGCCCCCACAAGAGCCACCAGAACGGCCGGGACGTGGACGTCGGCTTCTACTACCCGACGGTGGACCCCATCCGCGAGCGCGAGCGCGAGAAGTACATCAACGTGCCGCTGAACTGGGCCTTCCTCCGCGCGCTCGTCACCAAGACGGACGTGCAGATGGTCCTGGTGGACCGCCGCGTGCGGCAGGTCATCTACAACTACGCGGTGTCCGTCGGTGAGGACAAGGCGTGGCTGGACTCGCTGTTCAACGACGGCCCCAACGGCGTCATCCGGCACGCGCGCCGGCACCGTGACCACTTCCACATCCGCTTCCACAACCCGCGCGCCCAGGAGCTGGGCCGCCGCGTGCAGCCGCTGCTGGCGCTCCAGCCCGAGCACAACGTGACGACGCACCGGATTCGCAACGGCGACACGCTCGGCGGCATCGCGCTGCGGTACGGGTCGACGGTGTCGATGATCAAGAAGGCCAACCGGATGCGGAACAACTTCCTGCGCGCCGGACAGCGGCTGGCCGTGCCGCTGCGCGGGCCCTGCACACACTGCCCCGTGCCTCCGCCGTTCCTGCTGCCCCCGCGCCGGCTCCCGCCCGAGGCTCCGGCCCCCGCGCTGGTCGCCGCCAAGGCTCCCTCGGCCGATTGCGCGAAGCCCGCGCCGGTTCCGGCTGCCGCTCCGACGGTGGCGAAGGCTGCCGCCGAGGGCGCGGCCACCGCGCCCGTCGTGGCGAACACGGCCGTTGCTCCCGCTGCCACCGTGGCGAACACGGCCGTTGCTCCCGCGGCTACCGTGGCGAATACGTCCGTTGCGCCCGCTGCCTCTGTTGCGACCACGTCCGTTGTGTCCGCTGCCGAGCCCACCGTGGTGAAGTCGCCCGGTGCGCCCGTTGCTGAGCCCACCGTGGTGAAGGCTGCTGTCGCGCCCGCCGTGGCGAGCGAGTCGGTGGCGAAGGTGCCCGCCGAGGGCGCTGTCTCGCCCGCCGCCGCTCCCGCCGCCGCGAAGGAGTCCGCCGCGCCCGCCGTGGTTCACGCCGTGGCGAAGGAGCCCGTCGCGCCCGCCGTCGCTCCGGACATGGTCAAGGAGTCCGCGGGCGGTGCCTCTGTCGGCATCTCGCACGCGCGCTGAGCGGTCCATGGCCTTCCCCCCGAGTCGGGGCCGCTCGCTGGCCCACAAGGTCCGCCAGCGCACCCCGGGCCACCACTACAACGCGAGCTTCATGTCCGCGGCGGACCGGGCGGAGGCCGTGGCCTGGCTCGGCACGCTCCACCCGCTGTGGGAGGAGCGCTACTCGAAGCACTTCCCGCCTCCGCCGGGGCAGTCGCAGCGTCGGCTGCTGCGGCCGGTGTACTGGCTGGGTAACTGGCAGTTCGCGTGCCTCGACTACTACCGCCCGCCGAAGGGCTTGCTGAACCGGTGTGTGAAGGCCGAGCCCTTCCCGGCCGTGCTCCAGCGGCAGGTGACGAAGATTGAAGAACTGGCCCGCCGGATGTTCCGCGGGCCGGACATGCCCAAGGGCTGGCACCTCAACACCTGCCTGGTGAACTTCTACGGCAGCCGCCTGGAGGACGGGCGCTGGGTGGACACCGCGCGCGTGGGCGAGCACAAGGACTTCGAGCCGGGGCCGGTGGCCTCGCTGTCCTTCGGCGAGCGCGCTCTCATCCAGTTCGTCACCTCCTCCCGCCCCGGCGAGCGCGACGAGGTGGTGCTGGAGCAGTGGCTGGATGACGGCTCGCTCCAGCTCTTCGGCGGTGCGCGGTGGAAGGAACAGACGTTCCACCGGGTGCAGCGGGTGGACACGCGCGCGGGCCATGTCATGCCGCCGGAGCTGCCGGACTTCCGGACCCGCCGCATCAACCTCACGTTCCGCTACGTGCCCGACGAGCACGTGATTCCCTTCGCGCAGCTGTCTCCCGAGGCCCGCGAGGACGTGCGGGGCTACATGGCGGAGCTTGCCCGGGGCAGCCCATTCTTCCGCGCGGAGCTGGAGCGCGAGCGGCCGGCGACGCCCTGACGGCGGGCGAAGAGGCTGCGCCCCGCGAAAGTGCGCTGCCTCCGCGCCGGGTAGGGGGCACGAGGCGCATGCGGTGCGGCCCCAGGGGAGTGCCCGCCTCGGACGTGCACTCCAGCGCCGTGCCTCGCCTACGAGCCCTTCTTCTTGTGCGTTCGTGCGTGACGCCCGGGGCCCTGCTCCGGTGAGCGTTGCGCCTGGCCCTGGTCCTTCTGCGGCGGGCCCGGGTCCTTCTGCGCGGCGAGGAACTGCTCCCACGCTTCCTTGAAGATGGGGTCCTCGCGCGGCACCGGCACGCGGGGAATCTCCGCGTGCATGATGGCTTCAATCCGCGAGATGACCTGCCCCTCTCGCGTCATCGCGAAGGTGGACGCCACTCCGCTGGCCGCCGCGCGCGCGGTGCGGCCGATGCGGTGGACGTAGTCCTCGGGCGCGTGCGGCAGGTCGTAGTTGATGACGTGCCCCACGTCCTCCACGTCGAGCCCGCGCGCGGCGATGTCGGTGGCCACGAGGCAGCGATACGTGCCATCGCGGAAGCCCTCCATCGCCTGTCGTCGCTGGTTCTGCGTGCGGTCCGCGTGCAGCAGGGCGCAGCGGTGCCCCGCCTTCTGGACCGCCTTGTGCACCTTCTCCACGCGCTCCTTCGCCCGGGCGAACACGAGCGTCGTCTTGTCGTCCCGCGCCAGCAGCGTAATCAGCAGCGGCGTCTTCTCCTCCGCCCTCACGAAGTAGAGCCGCTGCTCCGCGCGCTCGGCGGGAGTGCCACTGCGAGTCACTTCCACCCGCACAGGCTCGTAGAGGCGCTGGCGGGCGAAGCGGCTCACGTCCGGGCCCAGCGTCGCGGAGAACAGGAGCGTCTGCCGGCGGTGGGGGAGCGCGGCGAAGATGCGCTCGAGCTGCGGCAGGAAGCCCATGTCCAGCATCCGGTCCGCCTCGTCGAGGACGAGGCCTTCCAGGTGGTTGAAGGAGACGAACCCGTTCTCCAGCAGGTCCACCAGTCGCCCCGGCGTGGCGACCACGAAGGTGGGCTTCGCCTTCAGTGCCTCGACCTGCGCCCCCATGTCCTCGCCGCCGACGACCACCGTGTGCGTGAGGCCGAGGGGCTCCGCGAAGAAGCGCAGCGGCTCGGCAATCTGCTGCACCAGCTCGCGCGTGGGGGCGAGCACCAGTCCCAGCGTGCCCTTCCTCCGGGCGAAGCGCTCCACCAGGGGCACCACGTACGCGGCCGTCTTGCCGGTGCCGGTGGCGGCGCAGCCGATGATGTCCCGCCCTTCGAGGGCCAGGGGAATGGCCTCCTCCTGGATGGGCGTGGGACGGGTGAAGCGCGCCCGGCGCAGGGCGCCGAGGGTCTCCCGCGAGAGGCCAAGGTTGTCGAAGGAGTCGCTCACGCCCCCGGGCTACCACGGCGCGAGGCCCCGTGGGAAAGGGCCTCGCGAGTCTCTGTCCTACTCCGCGCGCCGGAGGACCTTCGCCCACGGCTCCAGGGCCCGGACGATGCCCTTCACGCGCTCCTTCGGAGTGCCCGAGGCGCGAAGCCGCTCGGCGACGGCGTCGACGCTGGGGACGGCGCGCTCGGTGAGGGCCACCAGCGCCGCGGCCACGTCGCAGGTGTCCGCCGGGTCGTCCATGCAGATGACCCGGTCACCCAGGTATCCGCGCCAGAAGGCCTCGCAGCGGCCCCGGCGACGCTCGTCGGGGATGAGGAAGAACGGATGGAAGGTCTTGTCCAGCCGGCTGACGACCTCCTCCATGGGTACGTCGCGCGGCTGCTTCGTCCCGATGAGCCCTTCGATGTGGTCCTTCGCCACGAAGGGGAAGGCGGGCTCGTCGCCCGTCATGAAGAAGTAGCCCTTCTTCCCGCGCTTCTCGTAGCAGTCCATCGAGGTGTGCTCGGCGGCGAAGTACATGCCCAGCTCGTACGTCTCCGCCGGGTTGGCGCCGCCGCCGCGCTCCAGGAACATCCACGTGAGCCACTGGTCCATCTGCTGCTCGGAGGACTCGAACTGGCCCGCCTGGAGCGGCGCGCGGTCCATGTAGGCGTCGCCCACCGCCATGAACAGCACCTGCGGGTCGGGGATGCCCGCCTCCATCAGGTCCTTCATGAAGGAAGGCAGCGTCTGCCGCGCGAGGATTTCGGGGATGTTGCCCATGGAGCCCGTCACGTCGAGCGCCATGACGACGGCCAGCGAGTTGGGGTGCACCGCGCTGTCTCGGCTCTCACGGAACTTCACGCCGCGTGGGTCCATCTTCGGGTGACAGGCGCGCTGCTGGAAGACCTCCTGCTGCGGGAGGTCCTTGCGGGCCTTCGTCATCGCCTCGTGCGCTTCGTAGCTGTAGCTGCCGTACCCCATGTGGCGGAAACCCCCTCGTGTGTTGGGCGCGAGGCTAGCCCGGGGTCGCACTTGCCGTCAGCCCCGCTCCCGCTTGTCCTTCGCCGCCGGGCCGTGGGACGTCACCGTCACCGGGACCCGCAGTGCGGACTCGACCCAGGCCACGAAGCGGTCCGCGCGGTCGGCTGGCGGCTCTCCCAGGTCCAGCTCCTCGCGGAGGGGAGCGCACGCGGCCAGGGCTCGGGTGAGGCGCTCCTGGTGCGCGAGGTCCCGGTGGTGGCCCAGGCGCAGCGCCGTCACGCGCGCGGTCTCCACCGCGTCCCGGACGAGCACCGCGTCTTCGTCGTCCCGCGGAGGCGCGCGGTAGGCCGTGCATACGGGCCAGCGGGCCGCGAGCCGGTCCAGGTGCGTCAGGGCCAGTGCGTCCACGCCTCCGCAGGCAGCCAGGGCGTAGCGGGCGAGCACCGCATCGAAGCCGCCCACGCGGAATCCCCCCTGCCAGCCCGCGGCGCCGTTGTGCGGCTCGGGCAGGGCGGGCGCGAGCGCGGGCTCCTCGGTGGGGAAGGGGCCCTCGCCATGGCGCGTGGCGTACGCGCGCAGCACGCCTAGTCGGTGGACGGTGCCGTCGAAGCCCGCCTCGCGCAGCAGGTCCAGGGCGAGGTCGAAGGTGCAGGTGCTCCAGGTGGTGTGCGGGTGGAAGCCGCGCCACTCGTCCAGCAGCACGCCCTGGGCGCCCTCGAAGACGGTGGTGCCCTCGCGGAGGCGCGCGGCCAGCCAGTCGTCGCCCACCACGCGCTCGCGGGGACGCAGGGCCTGCACGGCGTCCGCCCAGCGTGAGGCGACGTCCGGGTCGTCCAGCAGCGTCAATTCGGGTGCGGCCTGGGGATGCTTCCTCGCGGCACGCAGCACCTCCGACAACTCGGAGCGCAGCCGCTCCTGCGCGGTGCGGGCCTTGCGCGCGAGCAGGGCAGGGTGGCCCAGGTCACCCGCGCGGAGTGTGTCGTCCGGGTGCTCGAGCGCGTCCCTCACCGTCTCGCCCACTCCCACGCCGCAGGTGCCATGACGGCCCTCTCCGCGTGCCAGCTCGCGCAGCCTCCCCGCCGCCTGGTGGAAGGGAGTGATGACCCGAGCGCCTTCACTCACGGTGGTTCGCGCCAGTGCGTCCGGTGCGCCGCGCTCCGCGAGGTAGCGGGCCTCCACCAGCATGGCCAGCGGGTGGAGGAGCGTGGGGCGCGCGAGGTGCGTGCGTACGCCCGGGACGAAGGTGCCAGCTCCGAACTGGGAGAAGGTGTGGTGCCGTCCGTCGTCGGTGACGACGTTGTGGCCCGCCTGCGCCCCGCCGTTGAAGCGCACCACGAGCCCCGCGCCGTGACGGCGCACGAGCCAGTCGGTGAGTGTGCCCTTGCCCGCGTCACCGAAGCCGAGGTCGATGACGAGGTGCGCCACACGGGAGGTGCTCATCGGGTGGGTACCTTCAGCACAGGCCGCCGCAAGCCGGCTCCATGGCAGAACCATGACAAAGCCATGGAGAACCCATGGCCACTCGACACCCTCAACTCTGTAGCTTGAACATCGCCGTTGCCCTCGCGCCGTGCACTCCATTCCTGGAGAACGCAGTGCGTCGAGTATCTCTCCGCTTTTCCTGGAGATACTCGGCGCGCCCCTGAGGTTACCTTGATGCGTGTCCTCAACTCCTCCCTGCTCGTGGCTGCTGTCGCGGAAATCTCGAAGGGCACACCGCTGGTCCGGGCGAGAGATGTCTTCGCCTGGTGTGACCGGAACAGCGTGAGCTACCAGGGAGACGGGGTCCGCAACCAGGCACTATGGGAGGCGGACCTCGAGGAGGCCCGCGGAGAGCAGCGGCTGCTGAAGTTCAAGAGCGGGGAGTGCAAGCAGTCTCGTATCGGCTGGGCGCTCATCGCCCGAGGCGCCAAGGCGCGTGAAGCCGCGGCCCGCCTGGGTTGGGCGGAGCAGTGCTGGGACGGGGAGAAGTGGGACTGGCCGTGCATGCCCATCCCCGGCATCCCGCCCCGCATGGTCGAGGAGCCCGTCAGCCAGGAGGCGAGCTGGGGCTGAGCGCGAAGGGCTGGCCCGCGCGGGGCGAATGAGGGGCCCGCCCGAAAGAGACCCTACGGCCCGCGAGCGTAGCGAAGGCCCTGGCCGAAGTAGACGATGTGGGCCCGACCGGAAGCGTCCACCGCCAGCGCGGAGTCAGAGCCCCCAGCTCCACTGGCATCCACGGTGGTGACCTCCCAGGCGGTGCCGTTCCAGCGCGCGTACTTCAGGTTGTCGCGCGTGACGTCCTCGTAGCTGATGTGCGGGCGGCCCTGTGCGTCGAGTGCCAGCGCGGGCGTGCCCCCCACGTCGTCGGGGGTGTCCACCTGCTGGAGGTTCCAGGCGCTGCCCGTCCAGTGCGCGTACTTGAGGTCCTTGTTCGTCTCGTCCCGGTAGGCGATGTGCGGGCGGCCCTGCGCGTCGAGAGCCAGCGAAGCGTCGCGCCCCACGTCCGCGCTCGCGTCCACCGTCTCCAGCGTCCAGCCCGAGGCGCCCTTCATGGCGTGCACGAGGACCTTCTTGTTCGTGTCGTAGTAGGCGAGGTGCGGCCGTCCCTCGCCGTCCACCGCCACCGAGGGCGGGCCACCGTAGGAGCCCGGCACGTCCACGCGCTCCCGCTTCCACTCCCCGGCGCTGTCGCGCCCGTAGCAGAGGAGCTCGGCGGTGTGGAAGTAGTCCTGCACGTCGATGCTGCACACGAGGGGTTCGTCGGCGGGGCCGAGGCCCATCGCCACTTCGTGCGCGCTCACGGCGGGGTAGTTCGGCGCGGCCACCTCGTCCCGCCAGCGTCCCTCGTCCCAGGAGAGGAGGATGGGCACGTCGTCACTGGAGAAGGACGAGTACACCCGCTTCCTGGCGGCGGCGCGCAGCTGGCCCGTGCGTGTGCGCGCGAGGGCCACGTCGCCGGCCAGGATGCCGCTCAGGATGGGCGCCGCGCTCCAGCCCTGGGAGTGCCGCCGCGCGAGGAAGACGTCGTAGTCCGAGCCGCCATGCACGTCGTACCAGGCATAGGCCACCGCCGGCTCGCCGCTCGCCTCGATGACGATTCCCAGCCGCACGCCGCCCACCGCGGTGCCGAGCGTCTCCACCCTCCAGCCCCCGCTACCCGATACGCCGCAGCGGTAGGGGACGCCCGCCCCGCCGCAGGTGGAGGGCAGGCCGCACTGGCCGCACGCCACCTGCCGCGGTTTGCCGCAGGCATCGATGACGCTGAGGGTGCCGCAGCCCGCGCTCTCCCTCGTACAGAGGGCGTCGTCGGACTCGGGCACGCAGCCGCTGGCCGGGCAGAAGCCGGCGGGCTGCACCACCTCGGTGGAGGCGAGGACGGCGCCGCCAGGGCTCACGCCGCCCGCCACGAGGACGCGCCCGTCAGCGAGCTGCGTCGTCACGTGCGAGCTGCGCGCGGTGGACAGCGGCGCGGTGAGCGTCCACGTCTCCTGCTCCACGTCATACAGCTCCACCCAGGGGATGATTTTGCCGTTCGCACCCACGCCACCCGCCACCAGCACGCGGCCATCGGCGAGCACCGTCGCCGTGTGCCCGCTGCGCGCGAGGTTGAGGAAGCCCGTGTCGCGCCAGCGGCCCGTGTCGGGGTCATAGAGCTCCACGCTGGTGGTGCGCACTGACGAGCCCTCGAAGAAGCCCCGCACGGTGGTGCCGCCGATGAGGAGGACGCGGCCGTCCTGCAGCCTCGCGAGGGCCGCTCCCGCGTGGGACCGGCGCGGCGCTCCGGTGTAGCTCCAGGTGTTGGCGACCGGGTCGTACAGCTCGGCGCTGCGTGCGGCCTGGCCATAGACGTCATCGGCGATGCCCGAGGCGACCAGCACCCGCCCGTTCGCGAGCTGCACGGCCGCGGGCCGGTAGCGCTCCTCCTGCGAGGTGCTGGAGTTCCACTGCGCGAGGGTGTCGTCGTAGGTGTAGCTCCTGACGACGTAGTTGCCGCCCTCGGTGATGCCGCTGGCCACCAGGGCCTGGCCGCTGGCCAGCGGGAGGACGAGCGGCTGCAGGCGCGTGGTGAGGCTGCTGCTGCCCGGCGTCCAGGTGCCCGCGTCGGGGTTGAAGAGCGCGTAGACGTTGTCCGCGTAGCCGGTGACGAGCACCCGCCCCGTGCCGAGCTGCGCGGCGCCCGGGTAGGAGTAGAAGCTGTGGCTCGCGCCCCCGGGCGTCGCTCCGCCGTCGGGGATGGAGCCCTGGCGCGTCCAGGCGTCCGTGCCCGGGTCGAAGGCCTCGGCGGTGCGCGTGGCACCGCTGCCCGTCAGCCCGCCCGCGAGGAAGATGCGCCCATCCGAGAGCACCGCCGACGCCGGGTGCGCGCGTCCGACCTGAAGCGAGGCTCCCGCGCTCCAGGTGCCGCAGCCCTCCACGGGGCCGCAGGTGCCCGGCAGGCCACCACCGCCGCAGGTCTGGGGCTCGGCGCACTCTCCACACGAGCCGCCACAGCCATCGTCACCGCACTGCCGGCCGTCGCACTGGCGAGGGCAGGGCTGGCAGGCGCCGTTGGCGCAGCCGTACGGACACGTCTCAGAGAAGAGGTGGTACAGGCAGCCGCCGTCGGTGCCGCAGACGCCGGGGCCATACCAGGTCGAGATTGTCTTTGCGTCCCAGCAGATCGGAGGCGGCGGAGACTCGCAGGGGCCGCACCCCGCGTCGCGACCGCCATCGCTCCCCGCGTCCTGGCCGGAGCCCGCGTCGAAGCCGCCATCGCTGCCCCCGTCCTCGTCCCTGTCCGTGCCCGCGTCCGAGCCAGCGTCCGAGGTGCCTCCGTCAGCGCCCGCGTCCGAGGTGCCTCCGTCGGTGCCCGCGTCGCGGCCCGCATCCGGCAGGGGAGCCGGCGTCGTCCCCGAGTCGGAGGCGGGAGGCTCATCCACGGAGGGCTCGCCCCCGGCGCATGCAACAAGGGCAAGACAGACAGCCAGCGGCCACCAGCGGAACATGGGACGGCAACCTCCGGATGGGGCCCACTGTGCAGGTAGGGCCCCCTATGTAGCCGAGGCCCTTCAACCCGCCAATCCCCCCTCCCGCGAGCAGCCCGCTTCCAGTCCTGTCCCGATACCCACAGAAGAACCTCCACCACGCTGAGGGTGGTTTCATTTTCCTGGGACGGCCGCGAACTCCCTGGCTCCTCCATTTGTAGGCACGCCCCCAGGAGCCCGCGATGAACTTCCCCCTTCTCAATCGCCTCTCTCAGCCGTTCAAGCCCGCCGTGCAGCCCGCAGTGACTGAGCGGAAGCAGCCGCTCCCGGCGCAGGCACAGCCGTCTCCCGCCCCTCAGCCGCTTCGCGACACGTTTGCTCCCGCCCGCGCGAAGCCACTGGTCGACCTGCAAGGGGGGCAGCAGGCGTCGTCCCTGCTGACCGAGGACGCCCGGGACGCGAAGCGCAACTGCCTAGACCAGGCGGTCGACTACGTCGGCAAGCTCCCCGCCAGCGAGCAGAAGAACGCCGAGTTGGTGATGCTCAAGGACCAGCGCGCGGGAGCGGAGGGCGGCTCGGGCCACGTGGTGGTGCGCCAGGGCGAGCAGGTGGTCGACCCCGCGAGCGGCAAGACGTACGCGAGCACCGCCGAGTACCTCCAGGAGAATCCCCAGTACGCGGAGGCGGGCACGGTGTCCGGCGAGGACGCGACGAACATCTTCGCGACCCGGGCCGGCAGCCCCGAGCGACAGGCTGCGCTCGACGCCGCGAAGGTGTCACCCGAGCTGCAGGGGATGATGGTCGCCGACGACCCCAAGGTGCTGGCGCCCGAGGACCCGCAGGCCGTCCAGGAGCGGCGCATCAAGGAAGAGGCCGAGCAGTACGACCACTACAAGGCGATGATTGAGAAGAACGGCGGCACGTTCGACTCGGCGCCGGGCAAGCGCAACATGCTCGCCATCCGTCACGACACGAACACGAAGGCCAATGACGGCAAGGGCGCCTACGACGACAAGGCCGTGCTGCTCTGGGTCGACGAGAAGGGCGGGAAGCACTGCACCACGTACAACGCCTGCACCGAGCCGGGTGAGCAGATGCTGGGCGAGGACTACGGCGAGGCGATTGGCGGAGACGACCGGAAGGACCTCGGACGCCTGCCGGCGGGCTCGTACACGTACCACCTGCGCAATGACTACGGCCGCGAGCTCGCGGGCTTCTTCAAGCGCGGGCCGTTCGACAACGAGGGCACCCGCCAGATTCTCGGCGCGCCCGAGGGCGCGGACTGGCAGGCCGAGTACGACATCGACCACGACGGAGACTTCGACGAGAACGTGCGCGGCAAGGACGGCGAGGAGAGCCTCTGGCACATGGGCCGCGAGGACAACCCGCGCAGCGCCGGCTGCCAGACGATGCCGCCCGAGGACTGGCGCCGCTTCCTCCATGACCTCGACCTGAAGGAGGACCAGTCCCTCAACTACACCCTGGTGCAGGAGGACCCGGCGAAGGGCAACGTTGTCTACTCGCCGCCGGAGGAGGGCGTGGTCGTCGTCTAGGGCCGAGGGGTGGGTCGAACACGGAGAGGCGGCCCCCTTTCCGTGTTCGAGGCCGGCGACCGCTACGGCTCGCCCTTCTGGGTCAGCCGCTCCTGGACGAGGGTGGCGTTCCCGGCGGACGCCTCCGACCGCTGGAGAAAGCCGTGGGCATCGTGCTCTGCGTTCA